>NZ_BAAGSO010000006.1:0-890 GCF_054782395.1 Streptomyces daliensis
GTCGTGACTGCGTGCCTTTTGAAGAATGAGCCTGCGAGTTTGCGGCATGTTGCGAGGTTAACCCGTGTGGGGGAGCCGTAGCGAAAGCGAGTCCGAAGAGGGCGTTTGAGTAGCGTGTTCAAGACCCGAAGCGGAGTGATCTAGCCATGGGCAGGGTGAAGCGGAGGTAAGACTTCGTGGAGGCCCGAACCCACCAGGGTTGAAAACCTGGGGGATGACCTGTGGTTAGGGGTGAAAGGCCAATCAAACTCCGTGATAGCTGGTTCTCCCCGAAATGCATTTAGGTGCAGCGTCGTGTGTTTCTTGCCGGAGGTAGAGCACTGGATAGGCGATGGGCCCTACCGGGTTACTGACCTTAGCCAAACTCCGAATGCCGGTAAGTGAGAGCGCGGCAGTGAGACTGTGGGGGATAAGCTCCATGGTCGAGAGGGAAACAGCCCAGAGCATCGACTAAGGCCCCTAAGCGTGTGCTAAGTGGGAAAGGATGTGGAGTCGCAGAGACAACCAGGAGGTTGGCTTAGAAGCAGCCATCCTTGAAAGAGTGCGTAATAGCTCACTGGTCAAGTGATTCTGCGCCGATAATGTAGCGGGGCTCAAGTACACCGCCGAAGTCGTGTCAATCCAGCATAGAGCTCTAACGGGTGCTGGGTTGGGTAGGGGAGCGTCGTGTGCCGGGTGAAGCGGCCGTGGAAACGAGTTGTGGACGGTATGCGAGTGAGAATGCAGGCATGAGTAGCGATACATACGTGAGAAACGTGTGCGCCGATTGACTAAGGGTTCCTGGGTCAAGCTGATCTGCCCAGGGTAAGTCGGGACCTAAGGCGAGGCCGACAGGCGTAGTCGATGGACAACCGGTTGATATTCCGGTACCCGCTATACAGCGTCAAACA
>NZ_BAAGSO010000007.1:0-112819 GCF_054782395.1 Streptomyces daliensis
GGGCCCGCGTGCGCCGTGCGGGCGCCCTGCGGCGGCGCCGTCAGACCGCCTCGCCGCGCCCCGGCGCCGGGGCGCGCGCCCGGGGAGTCCGGGGTGCCCGGGGAGCCGCCGCGCTCACCGGACGGGCCTGTGCACGTTCTCCTTCTTGGAGGGGCCAGGCTCGGCCTCGGCGATCCAGGGCCCGTCCTTCGACGGGTCGACGACGCCCTCCTCCAGCCATGTGTACGCGCCGTCGAGGAGCCCGCGCACGACCTTGCGGTCGACGTCGTCCGTGTTGGTCCACAGCCGCCCGAACAGCTCCTCGATCCGCACCTTGGACTGCTCGCAGAAGGCGTGCGCCAACTGGTGCGCGGCCTTGCCGCTCGTCCCGTCGCGGCGCAGCTTCTCCGCGCGTACGCAGGCCGCGCTCATCGCGAACAGCTCGGCGCCGATGTCCACGATCCGGCTCAGGAAGCCCTGCTTGGTCTCCATCCGGCCCTGCCAGCGGGACATGGCGTAGAAGGTGGAGCGGGCGAGTTTGCGTGACGTGCGCTCGACGTAGCGCAGATGCGCCGACAGCTCGCCGAACTCGGCGTACGTGCGGGGGAGCTGGCCGGGGCCCGCGACGAGTTTGGGCAGCCAGCGCGCGTAGAAGCCGCCCGCCGCCAGGGCGGCCTTGCGCTTCTCGCCGAGGGACTTCTCCGGGTCGATCAGGTCGCCCGCGACGGAGAGGTGCGCGTCGACGGCCTCGCGCGCGATGAGCAGGTGCATGATCTCCGTCGAGCCCTCGAAGATGCGGTTGATGCGCAGGTCGCGCAGCACCTGCTCGGCGGGGACGGCGCGCTCGCCGCGCGCGGCGAGGGACTCGGCGGTCTCGAAGCCCCGGCCGCCGCGGATCTGCACCAGCTCGTCGGCCATCAGCCAGGCCATCTCGCTGCCGAAGAGCTTGGCGAGCGCGGCCTCGATGCGGATGTCGTTGCGCTCCTCGTCCGCCATCTGCGAGGAGAGGTCGAGCACGGCCTCCAGCGCGAACGTCGTCGCGGCGATGAAGGACATCTTGGCGCCGACGGCCTCGTGCTCGGCGACGGGCCGCCCCCACTGGACGCGCGCCGCGCCCCACTCGCGGGCGATCTTCAGGCACCACTTGCCCGCGCCGACGCAGGTGGCGGGCAGCGAGAGCCGTCCCGTGTTCAGCGTGGTCAGCGCGATCTTCAGCCCGGCGCCCTCGCCGCCGATGCGGTGGGCGGCGGGGACGCGGACCTGGTGGAAGCGGGTGACGCCGTTCTCCAGCCCGCGCAGGCCCATGAACGCGTTGCGGTTCTCGACGGTGACGCCCTCGGCGCCGCCCTCCACCACGAACGCGGTGATGCCGCCCCTGTGCCCCTCGGACCTGGGCACGCGGGCCATGACGACGAGCAGGTCGGCGACGACGCCGTTGGTGGTCCACAGTTTGACGCCGTCCAGTACGTAGTCGTCGCCGTCGGGCACGGCTGTGGTGGCCAGGCGCGCCGGGTCGGAGCCGACGTCGGGCTCGGTGAGCAGGAAGGCGGAGATGTCGGTGCGGGCGCAGCGGGGCAGGAAGGTCTCCTTCTGCTCCTGGGTGCCGAAGAGCTTCAGCGGCTGCGGTACGCCGATGGACTGGTGCGCCGAGAGCAGGGCGCCCACCGCCGGGTTGGCCGAGGAGACCATGGCGAGGGCCTTGTTGTAGTAGACCTGCGTGAGGCCGAGCCCGCCGTACTCGGTGCCGACCTTCATGCCCAGGGCGCCGATCTCCTTGAGCCCGTTGACGACCCGGTCGGGGATGCGGGCCTCGCGCTCGATGAGGGCGCTGTCGATCTCGGTCTCGCAGAAGTCCTTGAGCCTGGCGAGGAACTCCTCGCCCCGCTGCTTGTCCTCGGCCGCGGGTTCGGGGTGCGGGTGGATCAGGTCCAGCCGGAAGCGCCCGAGGAACAGCTCCTTGGCGAAGCTGGGCTTGCGCCAGTCCTTCTCACGGGCTTCCTCGGCGACCTCTCGTGCTTCGCGCTCGGAGACGGTCATGTCACTCACCTCGCCGCGGTCTGTGGGGCCGATGGGTGCCGATGGGTCACGAGGGGTATCGGCGTGAACTACCGGTCGGTGCTACTCGCTCGTATCTACCCGATACATACGTTCCGTACCAGGCTCCGCGCGCGGCAATCCACGGATGCCGCAGCCCGGTTGAAGCGCTCCAACCGGGCGTTTCCGCACCCTGGACAGGCCTTCGCGGGGCGGTCTAGGGTCGGGCAGCCGCGTCGGCGATCGCAGCCGCAACCACAGCCGCCGAGCACCGAGCACCACCGGGAGAGCACGATGGTCACCCTCGCCGATGTCGCCCGGCACGCAGGGGTCTCCGCCAGCACGGTGAGCTACGTCCTCAGCGGCAAGCGCTCGATCTCGGCGGCCACCCGCGAGCGCGTCACGCGCAGCATCGCCGAGCTGGGCTACCACCCGCACGCCGGAGCCCGCGCCCTCGCCAGCAGCAGGTCGGACATCATCGCGCTGATGATGCCGCTGCGCACCGACATGTACGTGCCGGTGATGATGGAGATCGCCGTGGCGGTCGCCACGACGGCACGCTCCTACGGGCACGACGTGCTGCTGCTGACCGGCGAGGAGGGGCCGGAGGCCGTCCGCCGTGTGGTGGGGAGCGGGCTGGCCGACGCGATGATCCTGATGGACGTGGAGCTGGACGACGCCAGGCTCCCCCAGCTCGCCGCCTCCGGCACCCCCGCCGTGCTGATCGGGCTGCCCGCCGACACGACGGGCCTGACCTGCGTCGATCTCGACTTCGCCGCCGCGGGCGCGCTGTGCGCCGCGCATCTGGCCTCGCTGGGCCATCGGGAGATCGCCGTGGTGGGCGAGGCGGCGGCCGTCTACGAGCGGCACACCGGCTTCGCCGAGCGGACGGTGGCGGGGCTGCGCGAGCGGGCCGCGGCGCTCGGGCTGCGGATGCTGCACCGGCCCTGCGAGGGCGGTTACGACGCGATGGCCGCCACCCTCGCCCGCGTCTTCGACGAACGTCCCGGCACCACCGGCTTCGTGGTCCAGAACGAGAAGGCCGTCGATCCGCTGCTCAGCCTGCTGCGGCGGCAGGGCCGCGCCGTGCCGGAGGACGTCTCGGTGGTCGCCGTGTGCCCCGAACAGGTCGCCACGGACGCGTCCGTGCCCCTCACCTCCGTCGCGGTGCCCGCGCACGAGATGGGGCGGCGCGCCGTGGACCTGGTGATGGCGCGGAGCGGGGCGAGGGAGCGCGGCGAGGACCTGGCTGACCGGGTCGAGCTGCTGCCGCCCGAGCTGACGGTGCGGGCCAGCACGGGCCCGGCGCCCGCCGCGAGGTGACGCGCCGTCACCGCCCGCGCCCCCTACCGCCCGCGGCCCGTCACCGTCCCCGCTCCCACGGATCAGTGTCCGGGCCGACCGGGCGCGCGGGACGAGACGGAATGGCCCGGAGTGACGAGTCCCGTCTCGTACGCGAGGACCACAGCCTGCGCCCTGCTGCCGAGGTTCAGCTTGGCCATGGTGCGGTTGAGATGGGTCTTGACGGTGGACTCGGTGATGACGAGCCGGTCGGCGATCTCCGGGTTGGAGAGCCCCCCGGCCACCAGCCGCAGCACGTCGGTCTCCCGCCCGGTCAGCGCCTCCAGCACCTCGGGCGGCGCCACGCGCTCCGGTTCCTGGCGTCGCGCGTACGCCTCGACCAGGCGGCGGGTGACGCTCGGCGCGAAGAGCGTGTCCCCCTCAGCCACGGCGGCGACGGCCGCCAGCAGCCGCTGCGGCCCCGTGTCCTTGAGCAGGAAGCCGCTGGCCCCGGCGCGCAGCGCCTCGTAGACGTATTCGTCCAGGTCGAAGGTGGTCAGCACCAGGACGCGCGGGCGGAGTTCGCCTGCCGCCTCCAGGATGCGTGCGGTGGCCGCGATGCCGTTGACCCCGGGCATCCTGATGTCCATCAGGACGACGTCGGGCCGTTCGCGCCCGGCGAGCCGCACCGCCTCCTCGCCGTCGGACGCCTCCCCGACCACCTCCATGCCGGGCGCGGCGCGGAGCAGAGCGGCGACCCCGGCCCGTATGAGCACCTGGTCGTCGACGACGAGCACCCGTGTCGCCATCGCTGTGGTCTCCCCCCGCCGGCCCCGTAACCCCGTAGCCCCGCGACTCCGCCGTCAGGCGGGGAGGGTGAGCCGCACCTCGTATCCGCCGCCGGGCCTGGGGCCCGCCGTCAGCGAGCCCCCGTAGATCCTGGCGCGCTCGCGCATGCCTATCAAGCCGTGACCGCCGCCGCTCACGGGGACGTCGGCGGCGTGGTGGCCGGTTCTCGCGGTGGGCTTGCTTCCGGTTCCGTCGTCGGTGACGGTCACCTCCAGTTGCCGTGCCCCGTAGCCCACGGTGACCTCGGCGGTGGCCGCGCGGGCGTGCTTGAGGACGTTGGTGAGGGCCTCCTGGACGACGCGGTAGGCGCACTGGCCCACGCCTGGCGGCAGTTCGCGCACCTGGCCCGTGACGGTGAGACGCACCCGCACCCCCGCCTTGCGCACCCGCGCGGTCAGCTCCCCGAGGCCGTCCAGGCCCGGGGCCGGTACGTACGCCTCGTCGCCGCCGGTCAGTTCGCCGTTCTCGTCGACGCGCAGCACGGCCAGCAGCCGCCGCAGCTCGGCCAGCGCCTCGCCCGAGGTCTCGGCGATCGTGGCCAGCGCGCCGCGCGCGGTGGGCGGGTCGGAGCGGAAGACGTAGTCGGCCAGGCCCGCCTGGACGGAGATCACGGACATGTGGTGGGCGACGACGTCGTGCAGTTCACGCGCGATGCGCACCCGCTCCTCGGCCACCGCCCTGCGCTCCCCCGCCGCGCGCTCGCGCCGCAGTTGCTCCGCGAGTTCGGCCAGCCGCACGCTGCGCCGCGCCGCCTTCCCCGCGAGCCTGCCGAAGCCGCAGATGACGGCGGTGTAGAGGATGCTCTGGCCGAGCACGGTCGCCGGGCTCGCCTCGGCGCCCGTCGTGCCCGCGTAGTTCCAGATCGCCGCGAGCAGCAGCGCGCACAGCACCGTCTGCCGCAGCGGGCGGAGGGAGGCGACGGTGTAGAGGGCGAGGAGGGGGCCCAGGGTGTTGACGACGGGCCAGTAGTCGAGGGCGATGTAGGTGGTCCACACCGCGTAGGAGCCGAGGGCCAGCGCGAGCGGCGCCTTGCGACGGGCCGCCATCGGGAGGTTGACGGCGCAGGTCAGGAGGGTGCCACGGGTGTCGAGGCCCTGCCAGCCGACGGGCACGTTGTCGTGTCCGAGCAGGACGCTGACGACGGTGATCGCCAGCGCGACGGCGGTGTCGTAGGCCCAGGACGGCACCTTGTCCGCGCGGCGCCGTAGTCCGGATGCCCTCCCCATCGCCGCAGCGTAACCGCGCCGTGCCGGGCCCAACATCCACCGGTCGCGCTGTACGCCGGGGGTCCCGCCTACCGCGCTGGTACGACGCGGCCCTCCGCATACCGCAGAAGGACGGGTTCCTCTTACCGCTGAGCGCTGACGACCGGAGGCACGGGGGCGCCGTACCGTCGTTCCGGTACAGCTCGCCGCGCCCCGGACAGGGGACCGGCGTTCCGCAGGGGGATACGGACGCGGGTCACACGGGGGAAGGGCCGGGGCGCGGCGCTGTACGCAGGGGTCAGCAGGGGGTGCGCGGGGACAGGGGTGACCGGGATCAGTTCGCGGTCACGCCGAAGGAGTTCGTCCTGAAGTCGAGGCCGCCGGACGACGAGGTGATCTCGTAGCCGAACTGGACGTCGCCGATGACCTCGTTGGAGGGCATCCAGCCCTGGCGCACGATCCAGTCGAGCACCGGCTTGATGTCGATCCGGCCCGACTTCGTCTGCTGCGCCGCGAGGAACGAGTAGACGTTGTTGTTGCCGTTGGAGCCCTTGTACACGGCCCACTGGCGCCCGCCGAGGCTGACGTCGGTGACCTTCCCGCCGATGGGTCCCACGGCGCCGTGCCAGTTGGGCCAGATCATGATCTCGTGCTGGTGGTCCGAGTCCCAGACGTCGTACGAGGTGTTGTACGCGCCCGCGCTCGGGACCGTCACGTCGAAGGTGCTGTTCAGCGTCGAGATCCCGCTGATGGGCCTGCCCACGACGTACTTGGCGTTCGGGTACGACTTCACGCCGCCCGTGTTGGGGTGGTCGGCGCGCACGGTCCAGCGGGAGGCCGAGTCGGCTGCGATGCACTGGGAGCCCGCGCCCTGGCCCCAGATGTTGTTGTAGAGGGTGTAGCCGCCGTTCTGCCACGTGCCCCACTGGTCGCAGGTCTCCCAGGCCGCCGCCGGGGAGGCCGGGGCCGCCTGGGAGGGCGCGGCGAGCGAGCCGAAGAGGCCGAGGGCCGCGAGGAGCGGCGCGAGGACGAGGGCGCGGAGGGTGCGGCGGGTGCGCGGGGTGCGGGCGGTCCGGGTTCTGGGGGTGGTGGGGGCAGGTGTGGGGTGTCTGCGGCTCACGGGGACTCCTTGGGGTGCGCGGATGCGCTGACGCCCCTCAGTCGCCGCCCGACGCGTGAAGGTTGCCCCTGACGGTGTCCCGGACGCTGCCTCGCGCGAGTATCTCGCGGCTGACCTCGCCGTCCTCACCATGGAAGTCGATGCCCACGTTCCATCCCGTACGGGCGAACATCGCCTCCAGCTCGTCCCACCGCGCGGGATCGACGTGCCCGGCGAAGCGCACGAGCCGCGGGCCCGACATCGTCTGGAAGGACGCCCAGTCGTTCGAGAACGTGAACTCGCCCCGGTATTCGCCGTCGCCGACCTCCCAGCCCTCGCCGCGCAGGACCTCGACGAACTCCTGCGGGGTGGGCACGAGGACCTCGGCCTCCGGCGCCGCCACGGGCTCCGCCGCGAGGAGGTTCACAGGGACGGGCGCGTGCGGGTCTCCGTCGTCCGCCGTGTGCACGGGCGCGGCCGGTCCGGCGGAACCGGAACCGGAACCCGGATC
Source organism: Streptomyces daliensis (assembly GCF_054782395.1). NCBI lineage: Bacteria > Bacillati > Actinomycetota > Actinomycetes > Kitasatosporales > Streptomycetaceae > Streptomyces > Streptomyces daliensis. The sequence continues at coordinate 6,959 of NZ_BAAGSO010000007.1, forward strand.
GGGGTCGAGGTCGGGGTCGGGTCCCGGATCGGGGTCGGGTCCCGGTTCCAGGTGGATGCCTCCGTAGACGTTGGGGAGGCCGCGCAGCTGCTCGCGGAGCCAGTCCGGCAGATGGGCGTCGTCGCGCGGGTAGCGTCGCAGGTCACGGGCGTAGCTCTCGGGCCGGAAGAGTTCGCTGGGCCTGCCCTCGTAGTCGTAGCTCGCCTCGTAGTCGTAGGCGGTACGGCCGCCGCAGCGCGAGAGCCGGAAGGTCAGCGTGAACCAGGTGCCCACGCCCTCCCGGTACATGCCGTCGCGCAGCCGCTCGCACAGGTCGTTGACGTCGGGCGGGATGGAGGCGCCCCTGCTGCGCCCTCTGTCGTCCACGACCGAGCAGGAGGAGAGGTGACCGGCACCGGAGAGCGCGGTCCACTCGATGGTCACCTCCGACCAGCCCGGCTTCATTCCGGAGGCGAGCTTCGCCGCGATGTCCCGGAGGATCTCCTCCAGCTCGGTGGCGTCCGCCCGCTCCGCGGGCTCAGGTGCCGGCACGCTCATCTCGCTCTCCGCTCCCGCCTTCTCGCCGCCCGGCGTTCGACGTATCGCGTCGGGCCGTCCTGCGCTGCTTGTGGGGTGCATGGTGCTCGTGGGGCTCCTGCCACGCTTGATCACCGCGCAATCCTCCCCGGCAGACGTCCGCGTCCGGCCGACGGTTCCGCACCCCCGCGTACCGGCACGCATCGGACACACACCGGGCACACGGGAGCGCTACTCCGGGCCCCGCTCCGGCCCCCCTCCGGCCCCGCTCCGGCCCCCTTCCGGCTCCGTACCGGCCGTGGCCGCCGTTACGGCACCACCCGGAAGTGGGTCGTCAGCCGCCCCTCGTCGTCGTGTACGTGGAAGGCGAGCATCGGCGGCAGCGCGTAGTCGAGCGGCCCCTCGCCCGCCCCCTCCCACGGCATGCGGAGCGTGGAGACGACGCCGGGCGCCGCGACGAGGGGCAGCGAGGCGAACGTGGTCACAGCGGGCGTGTGGCTGTGGCCGCACAGCAGGGCCGCGACGTGCGGGTGCCGTCCGACGACCTCGGCGAGGCGGTCCTCGCCGAACTGTCTGATGGGGTCGACGTACTGGCCGTGCAGCGGCACCGGCGGGTGGTGGAAGCAGACGAAAGCGGGCCGGTCCTTCGGCGCCCCGGCCAGCGACCGGTCGAGCCACGCGAGGGTGCCGTCGTCGAGGTAGCCGTCGCCACGCGCCGGGATGCTGGAGTCGCACATGGCGAACGTGGCGCCGGGCAGGACGTGGAACTCGTTGACGGGCGAGGTGTCCGCGGGGTCGCCGCCGAGGAAGGCGGCGCGGTAGGGGCCGCGCGCGTCGTGGTTGCCGGGGCACAGCAGGGGCGCGTGCCGCGAGCCCGCGAGCAGCTTGACGGCCGTCTCGTACTCCTCCGGAGCGCCGTGGTCGGCGATGTCCCCGGTGAGGAGGACGGCGTCCAGCTCGCCGGGGAGCGCGTCGAGGTACCGCAGCACGCGCTCGGCCCGCTCCCGCGCCCGCACGCCTCCGTCCCCCTTGTCCTGGCCGAGGTGTATGTCGCTGAGCTGCGCGAAGACGAACATGCTGGGCCTCTTCCGTTCGGTTCTGGCGTGAAGTACCGGGGTCATGCGGCCGGTGGAGCCGGTGCGGCCGGTACGCCGGCCCAGTCGGCGGCGAAGGCGCGGGCCGGGTTGCGGACGAAGACCTGCTCGGCGAGCTCCGGGCCGAACTCGCGCTCCATGCGCGGCCGGAGCGTCCGCAGCAGATACGGCATGCCGGGGGCACCGCGCGCCGCCGCCGTGGTCGTGTCGGCGCCGACCAGCAGCCGCGCCCCGTGCCCGTCCTCGACCAGCGCGGCGAGGCAGTCGAACAGGCGCCGGTCGGTGGCGTGGTGGGCGCGCGAGGGACCGTCGAAAACGAGCCAGGCGCCCGCCTCTGCCACCTCGCGGTGCAGACCGGTGTCGGGGAACCGGCCCAGGTGGCCGAGGAGGACGCTGCGCGCGGGTACGCCGAGTTCGCCGCAGAGCAGCGCGAGGACGTCCGGGGCCGCCGTGCCGCCCTCCAGGTGGACGGCGACGGGCGCGCCGGTCCCGTGGTGTGCGCGGGCCGCGGCGCCGAGGGTGCGCCGCGCGTGCGGGTCCAGGCCGTGGCAGCCGCCAGCGACCTTGATGAGGCCCGCTCGGGCGCGCTCCCCGCAGACCCCGCCGCGCACGCCCTGTGTCAGCTCCTCGGTGAAGAGGTCGGCGAGTTCCGCGAGCCCCTCCGAGGGATCGTCGCTCCCGTACCCCGGCAGGTCCCGCGCTGACACGTCCCCCGGCTCCCCCGACGCGCCTGGCGCGTAGTGCGCGGCCTGGTGCAGCCCCGTCGCCGCCACCAGATGGACGCCGGTTCGGCGGGCGAGTTCGACGAGCGCGCCCGAGCGGCGGCCCATGCCGTACGGGGTCCACTGGACGACCGACCGGCCGCCCAGGGCCGCGAACCCGCGCAGCTCGGCCTCCGCCGCTTCGAGGTCGGCCAGTTCCTGGCCGGGCAGGCGCGGGCTGCGCAGGAACAGGTGGTCGTGCGCGTCGCACACGCCCAGGGCCGCGCCGGGCACGTCGCCGAGCACGGTGCGGACGGCCGGGCCGCCGCTCCCCGTGGGGGTCACAGGCCCGGCCCCTCGGACAGGTGCAGCACCTCGTAGTACGCGTCCTCGCCGTTGCCGTCGCCCTCGCCCGGCGCCGTCGTGCCGTCGCGGAGGACGAAGCGGACCAGCTCCCACCGGTGCGGGTCGAGCCCGAGCGCCGCCGTGTGCACACCGGGCTGACGGGCCAGCTCCCGCAGCCCGTCCAAGGCCGCCCCGGCGTGGGCGCCCACGTCCTCGCCGGGAGGCAGCACCCAGGTGCGCCGCTCGGCGGCACGGGGGACGGCGCCCCTCGCCGGGCCGTCCGCGTGCCCGAGCCCGTGCCAGTTCCGTACCGTCGGACGGCCGAAGTCGGCGCTCAGGCCCTGGAATCCGGGCCCGCGCAGAAAGTCCGTGAGCGCCGACGGGTCCTCCCAGAGGTAGAAGGGCGCGTACTGGTTCACGGGCTGCCGCGGCCCCGGCGCGTCCTCCGCCGCCCGCTCGCGGATGGCGTACGCCTTGAGCCCGAGCCCCTGGTGACCGTCGAGCAGATGCCCCTTGGCCGCGACGCGGCGGCGGATGAAGCCCATGTCGTAGTCGGCGGGCAGCGTGATCTCGTACTGCATGGCATGCACGGAGGCGGGCCCTTCCAGGAGTCTCAGGAGCGGGTGCGAGCGCGAGTGCGCGTCAGGGGCGGGTGCGGGCGTCCAGCAGGCCGAGCAGCCCCTCGACCGCCTGCCGGAAGGGCGCTGGGTCGCCCGCGGCGCGCGCGAGGACGTAGCCGCCCTGGACGACGGCGACGATGGCCGCCGCCGTGCCCGGCGGGTCGAGCGCGCCGTCGAACTCGCCGCTCGCGCGGCCCTCTTCGAGCACCTCGGCCAGCCGCCCGCGCAGCCAGGCGAACGTCTCCTCCAGCGGCTCGCGCAGCGCCGGTTCCGCGACGATGTCCGGGTCCTGTGCGAGGCCGCCGACGCGGCAGCCGCGCAGCACGGCGCGCTCGCGCAGCAGATAGCCGCGCACCCGCTCGTACGCGCTCCCCTCACCGCCCAGGTCGGCCGCCGCGGTGGCGCGCATCGCCTCCGCGCTGCGGCGCACGGCCGTGCGCGCGAGGTCGGGCTTGCCGTCGAAGTGGTGGTACATGCTGCCCTGGCCCGCGCCTGCGCGCTGCTGGATGGCCTTCGGGCTGGTGCCGACGTAGCCGCGGTCCCAGAGGAGTTCGCGGGTCGCCTCGATCAGCTTCTCGGCGGTGCCGGAGCCTTTCGCGGAGCCGTTCACCGGTCCGGGTCCGGGCCGCTCGCGGGGTGTCATGGCCGCACTGTACATACCAGTAGGTACAGAACGTCAAGACGTCGCCGGTCCGCACCACGGCGGGACGCGGCACGAACCGGCGAGGGGACCGGAGGGGCGGGGACCCAGGGGCGGATCAGCCCTCGGGGCCGAGCAGCCCGCGCTCGTAGGCGCGCACGAGGCGCCGCGGCACCTTGATCTCGCGGCCCTCGACGGTGATCGGCACCAGATCGGGGGTCGCCGCCTTCCAGTTGGAGCGGCGGTGACGGGTGTTGCTGCGCGACATCTTGCGCTTGGGGACAGCCACGGGAACCTCCGGGGTCGGGGACACCGTCAGGCTACATGAAAACGATTGTCGATTGCCTGATGGGTGCCACCTGCCCCGCCGACCCCATGTGCCCCGCGCGCCGCTACAGCTCCAGGCCGGTCAGCACCATGACGCGCTCGTAGGTGTAGTCCTCCATCGCGAACCGCACGCCCTCGCGCCCGACGCCCGACTGCTTGGCGCCGCCGTAGGGCATCTGGTCGGCGCGGTAGGACGGGACGTCGCCCACCACGACACCGCCCATCTCCAGCGCGCGGTGCGCGCGGAAGGCGGCCTGGATGTCGTGGGTGAACAGGCCCGCCTGGAGGCCGTACTTGGAGTCGTTGGCGGCGGCGAACGCCGCCTCCTCGCTGTCGACCCGCGTGAACGACATGACGGGGCCGAAGACCTCCTCACAGCCGATGTTGGTGTCGGCGGGGACGTCCTCCAGGACGGTCGGCGCGTAGGTGGCACCCTCGCGCTTGCCGCCCGTGAGCAGCTTCGCGCCGCGCGAGACGGCCTCCTCCACCCACGACTCGACGCGCTTGGCCGCCTCCTCGCTCACCAGCGGGCCGACGTCGGTGGCCGGGTCGGACGGGTCGCCCGTCTGGAGCGCCTCGACGGCCGTGACGACCTTGGGCAGCAGCCGGTCGTAGACCGACTGGTGCGCGATGACGCGCTGCACCGAGATGCAGGACTGGCCCGCCTGGTAGTTGGAGAAGGTCGCGATGCGCTGTGCGGCCCAGTCGATGTCGGCCTCGTCGGCGAAGTCGGCGAGCACGATGGCCGCACCGTTGCCCCCCAGCTCCAGGGTGACGCGCTTGCGCGGGGCCGAGTCGAGGATGGACCAGCCGACCGGGGCCGAGCCCGTGAAGGAGATGATCGGCAGCCGCTCATCCTGCACCAGGTCAGGCATCCGGTCGTTGGGCACGGGCAGCACCGACCACGAACCCTCCGGCAGGTCCGTCTCCGCCAGCAGCTCGCCGAGCAGCAGCCCGGAGAGGGGCGTGGCCGGGGCGGGCTTGAGGATGATCGGGGTGCCGACGGCGAGGGCCGGGGCGACCTTGTGGGCGCAGAGGTTGAGCGGGAAGTTGAAGGGCGCGATGCCCAGCACGGGCCCGTAGGGGAAGCGCCGGGTGTAGGCGAGACGGCCCACGCCGCCCGCGTCGGAGTCCAGCCGCTGGGCCTCGCCGCCGTTGAAGCGGCGCGCCTCCTCGGCCGCCCAGCGGAAGACGGAGACGCACCGGCCGACCTCGCCGCGCGCCCACTTCATGGGCTTGCCGTTCTCGGCGGAGATCAGCGCCGCGATCTCCTCGGAGCGCTCGACGAGGCGGGTCACCACGTGGTCGAGCGCGGCGGCCCGCACATGTGCGGGCGTGGCCGAGAACTCCTCGGCCACGGCGGCCGCCGCGGCCACCGCCTCCTCGACCTGGGCGTCGCTGGGAACGCTGACGGTGCCGACATGGCGGCCGTCCCAGGGCGAGGTGACATCGAGCGTGTCGTCGCCGGTGGCCGGGCGGCCGGCGAGCCAGAACGCGTGAGGGGAAGTCGCTGTTGTCACTGCGGATCGCCCTTCCGGAATGGTGGGGAGGGTGCCGGACCGGCACTCCATGACTCTCTGCGGTCCACCGTAGGGGCTCGGACCACGACTCCTTCTTGTCCGACGCGGCGCAGTCCCGTCCGCGCCCACGCCGGATTGGCGGCTGGCGACGGGAAGGGCGAGGCGGCAGAGAGGTTGACCCGAATCACCGTTGACCGGGTCATGCCACGGCGCCACGATGCCCGCACAGCACGCGCGTACGGCACGCCCGTACGGCACGACGGCACGAGGCACAAGGCACGAGGCACGAGGCACGCCGTACAGCACAGCCCCCCACCCGTCGCACTGGACACCCCAGGAGACGCGATGCGACTACGCAGACGCGGCACAACGGAAACCACCGGAACCGCGAGACCCGCCGGAACGAGCGGCACCCCGCCCCGTACCCGCACGAGGCGGGGCCGCAGAACCCGCACGACGGCCACCGCCACGCTGCTCGCCCTGGCGCTGGCGGTGCCCCTCACCGCGCAGGCCACGGCCTCACCCGACGCGACGGCAGAGACGTCCGGTGCGACCAGCGCGACCGGCGCGACCGGCGCGACCGGCGCGACCAGCACCGAGGCTGCCGACAGTGAACCTGGCCGCTACGAGATCGACGGCGTCACCACCAGGGCCGAGCGCTCCGCGATCGCGGCGACCGGCGCCTCCATCGACGCCGTACGGAACAGCTCGGTGACGGTCACGGCCGACGCGTCGAGCCTGCGCCACATCGAGCGCCTCGGCCACGAGGTGACACCGCTCGCCGGGCCCCCCGACCGCTCGGGGACGGGCACGGACGAGCCCCCGAGCACGATGGACTTCCCGCCGGCGGACTCGAACTACCACAACTACGCCGAGACCATGGCCGCCATCGACGGCTACGTCGCGCGGTACCCGAACATCATGAGCAAGCAGGTCATCGGCACCTCCTACCAGGGCCGCCAGATCGTCGCCGTCAAGATCAGCGACAGCGTCGGGCAGGACGAGGCCGAGCCCGAGGTGCTCTTCACCCACCACCAGCACGCGCGCGAGCACCTCACCGTCGAGATGGCGCTCTACACGATGAACGAGTTCGGGTCCAAGTACGGCTCCGAGAGCCGGATCACCAACATGGTCAACGGGCGCGAGCTGTGGCTGATCCCCGACGTCAACCCGGACGGCGGCGAGTACGACATCCAGACGGGCAGCTACCGGATGTGGCGCAAGAACCGGCAGCCGAACACGGGCTCGTCGTACGTCGGCACCGACCTGAACCGCAACTGGGCCTACCGGTGGGGCTGCTGCGGCGGCTCCTCGGGCAGCACGTCGTCGGAGACCTACCGAGGACCGTCGGCCGCTTCGGCGCCCGAGACCCGCGTCGTCGCGGACTTCATGCGGAGCCGGGTGATCGGCGGCCAGCAGCAGATCACGGCCCACATCGACTTCCACACCTACAGCGAACTGGTGCTGTGGCCCTGGGGCTACACCTACAACGACACCGGAGGACCCCTCACCCAGGACGACCGCAACGCCTTCGCCGCCGTGGGGACGCAGATGGCCCGCAGCAACGGGTACACGCCGCAGCAGTCCAGCGACCTCTACATCACGGACGGCTCGATCAACGACTGGGCCTGGGGTGACCAGGGCATCTTCAGCTACACCTTCGAGATGTACCCGGGTCCTGGCGGCTCCGGCGGCTTCTATCCGCCCGACGAGGTCATCCCGGCGCAGACCTCCCGCAACAAGGAGGCCGTCCTGATCCTCCTGGAGAACGCCGACTGCATGTACCGGTCCATCGGCAAGGAGGCGCAGTACTGCCCGGCGGCGTAGCCGCTCCGTAGAGGTACGGGGGTACGGGCCAACGGGGGGGGACGAGGCACGGGGGCCCGGGGGGCGGCGGGCGGAGCGGAGCCCGGGGACGGTGAGCCTGCCCGTCAGCCCGTCGCCTTGAGGGCCAGCCACAGCTCCATGCGCACGTCAGGGTCGTCGAGGGAGCGGCCGAGGATCTCCTCGACCCGGCGCATGCGGTAGCGCAGCGTGTGCCGGTGGACGCCGAGGTCGGCCGCGGCGGCGTCCCACTGGCCGTGGCGCGAGAGCCAGGCGCGCAGGGAGGCGACGAGATCGCCGCGCCCGTTGGCGTCGTGCTCGCGGAGCGAGCGCAGCAGTCCGTCGGCGAAGGCGCGCACCGCGTCGTCGGCGAGGAGGGGCAGCACGGAGCCCGCCGCCACGTCCTCGTGCTCCACGAGCGGGACGCCGCGTCTTCGCGCCACGGAGAGCGCCTGATCGGCCTGCTTGAAGGCGACGGCGACGGCGGGGAGCCCGGCGGGCGCCGAGACACCGATGAACGCGACGTCCTCCTGGCTTCCCTGGCCGCCCGCGCTGCCGGCACCGCTGGGCCCGCCCGCGCCGTTGGGCTCCGTCGCTGCGTCCACGCAGGCCGCCGCGTACTGGGCGCAGGCCGTTACCGCCGCGCCGCCGTCGGCGGCGAGCACCACGAGGCGGGTGCCGTCCGGGATGACCAGCACCGCTTCGCCGCTGCGGGCCGCCGCGGTCTCGATCGCGTCGGCCAGCCCGTCGAGCGGACCGGCGAGCGCGGAGGGCACGGCCTCGGGCGCGGGCACGGAGACGCTGACGCCGGGTCCCGTCTCGGCGAGCGTCACGAGGGCGGGGGGCGCGGAGGCGGCGCCGCGCTGCCGGGAGCCGACGGCGCCGGTGCCGGTGCCGGTGCCGGTGCCGCCTGTGCCGCCGGAGGAGCGCGCGGAGTTCGGGGAGTTCGAGGAGGAGGCGGAGTGGGGGTGGGAGTGCGAGTTGGCGTAGCGGGCCGCCGCGCCCGAGGCCGGTTCCGCGACGATCACGCGCATGGGGGCGTCCAGGAGGCCGCCGTAGAGCCGCCCGGCCACCGCGCGGGCGTGATCGGCCTCCCCGGAGAGCAGCATCCGCATCACCGCGGCGCCCAGCCGCTGTTCGGCCTCCTGGAGCGCGCGCGAGCGCTCCATGGTGAGCGTGAGGAGCGCGATGGCCGAGTGCACGGCGTAGCGCTCGGCGGTGCCCAGGGGCGCGGCGGTGCCGACGGCCAGCACCGCCTTGGCCCGACGGCCGCTGCCCACCGACTGCAACTCGACCCGGTCGTCCCCCGCCTCGGCCTCGCTGACGACGGCGCTGGCGGGCGCGGGACGGTCGCGCAGCCGCTCGGCGTCGCCGATGAAGCGGGCCGCGCGGCGCACGGCCCACGTCGGCGCGGTGGCGACGACGGCGCCCGACGCGTCGTACAGCGCCGCCCAACCGTCCACCTCCGAGGCCAGCTTGGCCAGCAGCGCGGCGGGGCCCTCCTGGGAGAGCGCGGCGCGGGTCATCTCGCGCTGCGCGTCGAAGCCCGCGGTCACCGCGCGGTACTGCTCGGCGGCGATGGCCGCCGAGACGGCCTTGCTGATGGCGATGAACGGGGTGCGGCGCGGCACCTCCAGGAGCGGGAGGTCGACGCGGCGGCAGGCGTCGACGAGCGCCTCGGGCACCTTCTCGTAGTTGACCCCGGCGGCGAAGCCCAGCCCGACGACACCCTTGTCGGCGAGCTGCCGCACATAGCCGCGCATGGCCTCCGCGTCCTCGGCGTCCAGCTTGAGCGCGGTGACCAGAAGCAGCTCGCCGCCGTCGAGATAGGGCGTCGGATCGGCCAGCTCACTGGCGTGCGCCCAGCGCACAGGAGTGTCCAGCCGGTCCTGCCCCGCGAGCACGGAGAGCCGGAGAGCGGAGTGCTGAACAAGCGTGGCAAGAGTCGGTGGCATAACGATCCTCACCGTACAGGCGTCCAACTCAATTCGGTCATTCCCGAAGTCACTCCCCCAGCTTCGCCAGTATCGGCGGAGTCCGCTCACCGCGCACGGTCATCAGCGACAACACGGCGTGACCGGGCGGCACGTCATTGGCCAGATCGGACGCGGACCAGCGCTCGCGCTGGACGGTGCGGACGGTGACGGACTTGGCCGTGGCGCGCACCCCGGTGAAAAGGGTGCGGATCCCGCGCACCCAGCGCGTCACGAGGCCGCCGTGGAAGTCGGGGGCGTGCGTGATGTCCTCGGTCTCCACCCAGTCACGGCCCCACGCCTGCGCGAACACCTCCCCGTCCCAGGTGCTCAGGCCGGAGAGCGCCACCCGGCAGCCGACCGCCGCCAGCACCGTGGCGCGCAGTTGCTCCGGTACGTCGTCGAGCGTGCGGAGGCCGAGGACGACGCCCGCGTGCGCGGAGCGCAGCCGCTGGATCTCCCGGACGGAGGAGGCGGTCAGGGTGTGGGCCGCGTCGTCGAGGACCAGGCAGACGAACCGCGACTGGTCCTTGCGGGCGAGCGCGCTGGCGCAGAACTGGGCGAGCAGCAGGCGGGCCAGCAGCCGCGACGCCTCGGAGTGTCCGCGCTCGGGCAGGTCCACGCGCACGCGCAGGGGGTGGTCGATCGCGCGCATCGAGAAGGGCCGCGTGCGACCACTGGCGTCGAAGAAACCCGCGAACGCCGGACGGTCGAGAAGCGCGAGGCGGTCCGCGACGACGGCGCCAAGGTCTCCCGGCCGGGTGGCCTGGCGCTCCCGCGCGTCCAGCTCGCGCAGCGCCGCGCCCGCGGAGGGACCGGCCGCCTCGCACGCCTCCCGCAGCGACGCGAGAGCGACCGGCACGCCGTCCGCCAGCTCGCGCAGCTCGGGAACGGAGGGGAAACGGCCGTGTGCGATACGGAAGGGGCCGATGAGCTGGGCGATGACCGTGGCCACGCGCCGGGGGTCAGCCTCCGCCTCGTCACCGGCCAGCGCCTCGGCGAGGACGGCGGCGGCCTCGTCGGGATCGGTGCTCCCGCCGTAGAGGTCGAGGTCGTACACCGAGTCCGGGTCGCCGATCTTGATCACGACGTCGTACGCGTCGTCGGGGCCGAGTCCAGCACCGGAGGCTCCGACGGCCACGACGGCCGTCCGCCTGGCGAGCGCCTGGAGCGAGAGTGCCTCCACCACGGGCCGCACGACCTTGCGCGTCTTCCCCGCGCCCGAGGGCCCGACGACCAGGAGCGAGGTGCTGAGGAGGCTCGGCTCCAGCGCGATGGCCGTGCCCCGGTAGGCGTACGGATTCCGCTTCTCGTCGGGCGCCGCGCCGAGCCGCACCTGCCCGGTGACCAGGTCGTGGTGCGCGGCGCGCACGGGCAGATCACGCGTGCCCGACGGGTGCACATACGCGGTGGCTCCGCGCTGCCTGACCTCTTCGGCGAAGTCGGGGAGCCTCGCGGGCTGGGCCCGCACGCCTTGCCAGGCGCGGTCGATACGGGCGTAGTCGACGTCGTTCATCCGGCCCGACAGCGCCTCGGCCGCGAGCAGGTCCGCCGCCCCGTGCTCACCGGCGGCGCGCACCTCCGGCCAGGCGGCGCGGTCGTCGGCGGCGAGGGACGGCGCCGACGCGCCGGAGGACCCGCGGCCAGAGGGGTCCTCCGTCACCGCCTTCTTGAGGAGCGGCGCGCAGTACCGGCGCCACACCTCCGCCCAGCGGCCCGCGCGGCCGAAGGCGAACGTCATGAGGGCAGCGATCAGGAACTGATAGATCCGCACCGCGACGGAGAACGCGGCGCGGTCCCCTGTCGTGCGCCAGTGGTCGGGGGTGAACCAGACGAGGGGGCGGGTGAGGAAGGGCAGATAGTCGTTCCAGAACAGCGACCAGGTGAGCAGTCCCAGGATCAGCGCCAGTGCGGCTCCGCCCAGCAGTTGCCGGCCATCGATCCGGTCGGGCTCCTCGGGGGGCCGGGGCTCGTGGCCGCAGCGCCAGATGCCGGGCTGCGCCTCGGGGCGCGGTGCGCGCAGCCAGTCGGCGAGCGGGGGCCCCGCCGTGGGGGCCCGCAGCGGCATGGGCGGGACGGCCTGGGAGGGTGCCACGGCCGAGGGCTCCGTCCCCGCCCCGTAAGGCTCAGGACGCGACGGGGCGGGCCGCCGTGGGGGTGGCGTGCCGGGGGTCGGCGGGGGCGGGCCGGGTGGGTCGGGCGTGCCGGTGCGGGGGTCCGCGGGACCCGCGTCCTCGATGCCCTGTCCCCGGCGGGGCGACTCCGTGTCCTGCCTCCGGTGGGGAGACCCCATCTCCATGTGCCGCCTCTACTCCCTTGCTCCCTGCCCAGCCTGCGTCTCCACTCCTGCGCCCAATCTAGCCGCCAAGTGCGACAGTTGGCCCGCGACCGTCCGAAGGGCGGGACAGCGCGACGGTGCCGGGCGCGGGGCGCCCACGGGCGAGCCGTCGACAAGCCCGGGAACGCGGCACGCGCCCGGCCCGGACGGGGCGTCGGGCCGGGCCCGTCGCGCCCCCGTGGCCGCCTATAGCCGTCGCGGCCAACACGCCGTGGATACTTCTCCGGAGCGGTGCATGTCTCGGCCCTTCCCCTGCCCCTAGCCTGCGAAGAACGTGCACAACCCCTTCCTCCTGAGGAGAGCGCTATGACCACGATGACGGAACTGTCCGGAGGCCCCGCCCTCCCCCAGGAGCGCCGCGTCGTCACCGCCATTCCCGGTCCGAAGTCGCGGGAGCTCATGGCCAGGAAGGAGGCCGCGGTCGCGAGTGGGATCGGCACGGTGATGCCGGTCTTCGCGCGGCGCGCGGGCGGCGGTGTCCTGGAGGACGTCGACGGGAACTCGTTCATCGACTTCGGCTCCGGCATCGCCGTGACCTCTGTCGGCAACAGCGCCGAGGCCGTGGTCCGCCGCGCGACCCAGCAGCTCGCCGACTACACCCACACGTGTGTGATGGTGACGCCGTACGAGCCCTACGTGGAGGTCTGCGAGGAGCTGGCGCGGCTCACCCCGGGCGACCACGCCAAGAAGAGCGCCCTGTTCAACTCCGGCGCCGAGGCGGTCGAGAACGCCGTCAAGATCGCGCGTGCGCACACCAAGCGCCAGGCGGTCGTCGTCTTCGACCACGGCTACCACGGCCGTACGAACCTCACGATGGCCCTGACCTCCAAGAACATGCCCTACAAGCACAGCTTCGGGCCGTTCGCGCCCGAGGTGTACCGCGTGCCCGTCGCCTACCCGTACCGCTGGCTGACCGGCCCGGAGAACTGTGCCGACGAGGCCGCGGCCCAGGCCATCGACCAGATCAGCAAGCAGATCGGCGCCGAGAACGTCGCCGCGATCGTGATCGAGCCGGTCCTCGGCGAGGGCGGTTTCATCGAGCCCGCGAAGGGCTTCCTGCCGCAGTTGGCGCGGTTCGCCAAGGAGAACGGCATCGTCTTCGTCGCCGACGAGATCCAGTCCGGCTTCTGCCGTACGGGCCAGTGGTTCGCCTGCGAGGACGAGGACATCGTCCCGGACCTGATCACCACCGCGAAGGGCATCGCGGGCGGCCTTCCGCTGGCGGCCGTCACCGGGCGCGCGGAGATCATGGACTCGGCGCACACGGGCGGTCTGGGCGGCACCTACGGCGGCAACCCCGTCGCCTGCGCCGCGGCGCTCGGCTCGATCGAGACGATGCGCGAGCTGGACCTCCCGGCCCGCGCCAAGCGCATCGAGGAGGTCATGAAGCCCCGCCTCCAGAAGCTGGCAGGACAGCACGAGGTGATCGGCGACGTCCGCGGCCGTGGCGCGATGCTCGCCATCGAGCTGGTCAAGCCGGGCGGCAAGGAGCCCAACCCGGAGGCGACCGCCGCGCTCGCCAAGGCGTGCCACCAGAACGGCCTGCTCGTGCTCACCACCGGCACCTACGGCAACGTCATGCGCTTCCTCCCCCCGCTCGTGATCGGCGAGGACCTGCTCAACGAGGGTCTGGACGTCCTGGAGAACGCGCTTTCCACCCTCTGAGGGAGGTCGCGGGAGAGTCGCGGGAGAGACGGGAGCGCTCCCCGTGAAGAATGTGTGCGGGGCCGATGTCCGGACCGTAATCGGCCTGTCCGGGCCGGAAGTCCTGCCGTACGGTTTCTGCAGATGCCGGGTTGTCCGGGGCATGTCCCCGGATTCCCGGCCCGAGCCAGTCTCTCCCCAAGACGGGCCCGGTCGTGCCCTCGCGCACGCTCCTCACCGATCGGATGGCCGCTTGTCCCACACCCCCCGGGACCTGCGGAACACCGGTCGACACGACCGCTCCGGGACTCTCCCCCCTGTTCCGGAGCGGTCGATCTCCTTTCTCCGACGCCTCGGATTCCCGGGGCGTGCCGGGCGCCCGGAACGCCCCGAGCGCCCCGGGTCCGCGCGGCTGCGGGCCGTCCTCACCGCCGCGTTCTGCCTGCTGGTCCTCTCGGCCGTCACCTGGCAGATCGCCTCGCGCGGCCCGCTGCGCGCGGCGGACGAGCGCCTCGGCGACGCGATGCGGCGCGCCTCCCCGCCCGTCCCGCTCGCCGAACTCCTCGCCGATCTCGGCAACATGGAAGTCGCCCTGAGCGCCCTCGCCGTAGCAATGGCTTGCGCGCTCTGGCGCGCGCGGCGACGGAAACCCGTTCTGCGCTACGCCGTCCTCCCCTACGCGGTGGCCATGGCGGCCGTGCCCCTCGTCGTGTCCCTCCTCAAGGCGTGGATCGGCAGAGCCGGACCGCTGGGCGGGAGCGGCTTCTATCCCTCGGGGCACGCGGCCACGGCAGCGGTCGCCTTCGGAGGGGCCGCGCTGCTGCTCCTCCCCCATGTCCGACGGGGGTGGCCGCCCCTCGCGGCGGCCGTCGCGCTCACCCTGCTCAACGGCCCTGGGCTGGTGTGGCGCGGCTACCACTGGCCCCTGGACGTCCTGGCGAGCTGGTGCCTGGCCTGGGTCCTGCTGACGGCGGCGTACGCCGTCGCCTCGCGCACCGCTCCGGCCTCCCCCGAGCCGCCGGGGTAGCCGGGACCACGGGGGGCCAGGGCCCGGAAGAAGGGGCCGGGGCCTGGTCGGGCCGTGAACTGGTCCGTCGCGGGTGCCGCGGGCCGGTTCATGGGCCGACCAGACCGTCAGTCGCCGCCCTCGCCCGCGATCCGCGCCGCGGCCTCGTGCAGCGCCATCTCCAGGATCACGGGGTCCGTCAGGGTCCCCGACCCGTCGGGCGGGATCAGCCAGCGGACCCCGCCCGTCACCCGCCCCGGATACGGGACGACGATCCAGGTGCCCTGGCCCGCGCAGCGGATGCCGGTGCCGAGCCAGCGCGTCGCCGTGCCCGGTGGCACGAACCAGCCGATGCGGGATTCGCCGAAGTCGGCGAGGACGGGGCCCGGCCTGTCGAGGCAGTTGGTGAGGATGTCGAGGGTGGGGTAGCCGAGTTCGCCGCTGACGATCAGGACGTCCCAGCGCCGCCCGGCGGGCAGCAGGGCCACGCCGAGCGGGTTCCGTTCCCACTCCCACCGGCACGCTTCCGGATCGGGTGCCACCGACGCAAGCCACTCGACCGCGCTCTTCGCCCCCGCTGTGCCGCTCATGGTCGCCACTCCTCACTCACTCGTGCCACTCGTGGTCGGTCGGTCCGCTCACGAGGGAGAGGGAGGGCGCGCGGGATCCTTACACGGTTTACGAAGATTCCTTGGAAAAAGACGCGGGGCCCGGCCACGTGTCGGCCCGCACGTCAGGTCACGTCAGCTCAGCTCAACTCAGCTGTCGAAGCCCATGCCCACGCCGTCCATGGCCCGCAGCCACAGGTTGCGCCGCCCGCCCCGCGCGTCGGCACGGGCCAGGGACCACTGGGTGAGCCCGATCCCGGCCCAGCGCACGGGCTCGGGCGGGAAGGGAAGGGGCTTCTTGCGGACCAGTTCCAGTTCGGTGCGCTCCGTCCGCTCGCCGCTCAGCAGGTCGAGCATCACCTCGGCCCCGAAGCGCGTCGCGCCGACGCCGAGCCCGGTGAAGCCCGCCGCGTAGCCGACCCGTCCGCCGTGGGAGGTGCCGAAGAAGGGCGAGAAGCGGGAGCAGGTGTCGATGACGCCGCCCCAGGTGTGGCTGAACCCGAGCCCCTCCAGCTGCGGGAAGCAGCGGAAGAAGTGCGCCGCGAGCTTGCGGAAGGTCTCCGGGCGCTGGTCGTGTTCGGCGGCGATGCGGCTGCCGTAGTGGTAGAGGATGTCGTAGCCGCCCCACAGGATGCGGTTGTCGGCGGTGAGCCGGAAGTAGTGGAAGTGGTTGGCGCTGTCGCTGAGCCCCTGCCGTCCCGACCAGCCCACCGAGGCGAGCTGCCGCGCGCTCAGCGGCTCGGTCATCAGGGCGTAGTCGTATACGGGCACGATGTACGGGCGCACCCGCCGGACCAGCGAGGGGAACGCGTTGGTGCCCAGCGCCGCCCGCCGGGCGAAGACGCGCCCGTACGGGGTGCGCGCGGCCACCCCGTCCCCGTAGGCCGCGAGTTCGCGCGCGGGTGTGCGCTCGTAGACGCGTACGCCCGCCTCCGCGCACGCCCGCCCCAGGCCCCAGGCGAGGCGTGCCGGGTTGAGCATGGCGACGCCGCGCCGGTCCCACAGCCCCGCGAGGAAGGTGGGGGAGTCGACGTGTTCGCGTACGGCGTCGCCGTCCAGGAAGGTCAGGCCCTCGTCCAGGCCGAGGCGGCGCGCGTCCTCGGCCGCCTCCCGCAGCTCCTCGGCCTGGTGCGGCTCCGTCGCGAGGGCGATCTCGCCGGTGCGCTCGAAGTCGCAGTCGATGCCGTAGCGCTGGACGGCCTCTTCGATGGCGTCGAGGTTGCGGTGCCCCAGCTCTTCGAGCCGGGCGATCTCCCCGGGCCAGCGGGCGAGGCCGTTCGCGAAGCCGTGGGTGAGGGAGGCCGCGCAGAAGCCGCCGTTGCGGCCCGAGGCGGCCCAGCCCAGTTCCCTGCCCTCGATCAGCACCACGTCGCGCCCGGGGTCGCGCTCCTTGGCGAGGAGCGCGGTCCACAGTCCGCTGTAGCCGCCTCCGACGACGAGCAGGTCGCACCGCTCATCGCCGACGAGCGCGGCGCCGGGCTCGGGGCGGTGCTCCGGGTCGTCCAGCCAGTACGGCTCGGGGCGCGCGCCCGCGAGCGCCCGCAGGGCGACGGGAGAGGCGGAGGACGCGGGTGAGTCGGTCATGGTCATCGGCTCCTCTTGCGGCGGTTGGCGGTGAGCTGGCCGCCGAGCACGATCGCGACGGCGACGACGAACATCGCCGTCCCGATCACGTTCACCTGCACGGGGACACCGCGCTGCGCGGCGCCCCAGACGAACATCGGGAAGGTCACGGTGGAGGGCCCGGCGTTGAACTGCGTCACGATGATGTCGTCGAAGGAGAGGGCGAAGCTCAGCAGCGCCCCCGCCGCGATCCCGGGCGCGGCGAGCGGCAGCGTGACCCGCAGGAAGGTCTGCACAGGCCCCGCGTACAGATCGCGCGCCGCCTCCTCAAGGCGTGGGTCCATGCTCATCACCCGCGCCTTGACCGCGACGACCACGAAGCTCAGGCAGAACATGATGTGGGCGATGAGGATCGTGGCGAAGCCGAAGGCGACACGCATGTTGAGGAACAGGGTGCCGAGGGAGGCTGCCATCACGACCTCGGGCATGGCCATGGGGAGGAAGATCAGCGCGTTGGTGGTGCTCCTGCCCCGGAAGCGGTAGCGGGCGAGGGCGAAGGCGGCGAGCGTGCCGAAGGCGGTCGCCGCCAGCGTCGCGAGCGCCGCGATCCGCAGGCTCAGCCCGAGCGAGCCGCACATGTCGGCGACGCCGCAGGGGTCCGTCCACGCGTCGGTGGAGAAGCGTTGCCACTCGTAGTTGAAGCGCCCGGCAGGCCTGTTGAACGAGAAGAGCATCACCACCACGTTCGGCAGCAGCAGATACGCGAGCGCCGCGCCGCCCGCCAGCACGACGGCATGGCGCCGCAGCCAGCGCAGGGGCGCCGTGGCGGCGCGTGCGGGAGTCCCGGACATCCCGGACATCAGACCAGTTCCTCCGTTCCCGCCTTGCGCATGTAGAGCGTGACGACGATGAGGATGAGAGCCATCAGGAGGAAGGACATGGCCGCCGCCGTGGGGTAGTCGAGGACGTTGAGGAACTGCTTCTGGATCGCGTTGCCGACCATCTGCTCGTTCGGCGAGCCCAGGAGCTGTGCGTTGATGTAGTCCCCCGAGGCGGGGATGAAGGTCAGCAGGGTGCCCGCGACGACGCCAGGGAGCGAGAGCGGGAAGGTCACCTTCCGGAAGGTGGTGGCGGGGGTGGCGTACAGGTCGCGGGCCGCCTCGTGGAGCGAGGTGTCGATGCGCTCCAGCGAGCTGTAGAGCGGCAGGATCATGAACGGCAGGAAGTTGTACGTCAGCCCGCACACCACGGCGAGCGGCGTGGCCAGCACCCGTTCGTCGCCGGTGAGGCCGAGCGTGCTGGTGACGTCGAGGATGTGCAGGCTCTTGAGCGCCGCGACGACGGGGCCGCCGTCGGACAGGATCGTCTTCCAGGCCAGCGTGCGGATGAGGAAGCTGGTGAAGAAGGGCGCGATGACCATCACCAGCAGCAGGTTCCGCCAGCGGCCAGCGCGGAAGGCGATCATGTACGCGAGCGGGTAGCCGATCAGCAGGCAGAGCAGGGTGGCGACGGCCGCGTAGAGGAAGGAGCGCGCGAAGTGCTCGCCGTAGGCGGAGAGCGCGTCCGTGTAGTTGGCGAAGTGCCAGGTGACGCGGAAGCCGTCCTCCAGCGAACCGCTCTGCACGGACGTCGACGCCTGGTAGAAGAGCGGCGCGACGAAGAAGACGGCCAGCCAGAGCGCGGCGGGGAGCAGCAGCCAGTACGGGGTGAGACGGCGGCGTCCGCCGGGCTTGGCGCCCTGCTCCGGAGCCGGTGCGGTGGCGGAGGCTCCGGTTCCGCCGAGTCCGCCCGTTCCGCCTGCCCCGCCCGTTCCGCCCGCCTCCGCCGACGTCCCCGCCGGGACGACGGCGCTCACAGCGCCTCCTCCCCTGTCCCGGCCTCCGCGTCCTGCGCGGCGTCGAGCGCGAACGTGTGCGCCGGGTCCCAGTGCAGGACGACGTCGGCGCCGGGGGCCAGCCGGGCGTCCCGCGCCACGTTCTGCTCGTAGACCGCGAGTTCGGGGCAGGCGGGGCTGTCGATGACGTACTGCGTGGAGACGCCGAGGTAGCTCGCGTCGCGGATGCGCCCGGTGAGGCGGTTGCGGTCCGGCGGTACGGACGAGGCGTCGGCGGCGAGGGCGAGCGCGATCTTCTCGGGGCGCACCCCCACGAGGACCTTGTCCCCCGCCGCCGCGCCCTCGACGGCGCACCGCTCCACCGGCAGCCGCAGCTTGTCGTCCGCACCGTCGGCCGAACCCCCCGAACCGTCCGTCCTGAGCTGTATCCCGGCGGCGTCCACCGCCGTGATCTCGGCCGCCACGAGGTTGGAGGTGCCCAGGAAGTTGGCGACGAAGGTGGAGCGCGGGTTCTCGTACAGCTCGGCGGGCGCGCCCCGCTGCTCCACGCGCCCGGCGTACATCACGGCGACCGTGTCGGCCATCGTCATGGCCTCCTCCTGGTCGTGCGTGACGTGCACGAAGGTGATGCCGACCTCGGTCTGTATGCGCTTGAGTTCGAGCTGCATCTGACGCCGCAGCTTGAGGTCGAGGGCGCCCAGCGGCTCGTCGAGCAGCAGCACCCGTGGGCGGTTGATCAGCGCACGGGCCAGCGCGACGCGCTGCTGCTGGCCGCCGGACAACTGCGCCGGCCTGCGTCGCGCCAAGGGCCCGAGCTGTACCAGCTCCAGCATCTCGTCGACCTGCTTCTTCACCGGCTTGATCCCCCGCCTGCGCAGCCCGAAGGCCACGTTGTCCTGGACGTCGAGGTGCGGGAAGAGCGCGTAGTTCTGGAAGACGGTGTTGACGGGGCGACGGTGCGGCGGCAGCGAGGTGATGTCCTCCTCGCCGAGCAGCACGCTGCCTGAGGTGGGCGCCTCCAGCCCGGCGATCATGCGGAGCGTGGTGGTCTTGCCGCACCCGGAGGCGCCGAGGAGGGCGAAGAAGGAGCCCTCGGGGATGGTGAGGTCGAGCGGGTGGACGGCGGTGAAGTCGCCGAAGACCTTGCTGACCCCGGACAGGGTGATGGTCATGGCCGTACCTCGGAAAGGGCGGAAGCGGAAGGAGAACGGGAGAACGGGGAGGGAGAACAGGGCGGGACGTCGGCGGAAACCGTGCGTCCGCTACGCGCCGATCAGCTTGGAGAACTTCTCCTCGTACGCGACCTCTTGCTCGCTCGTCATCGGACGGAAGTTCTTGCCCTTGGCGACCATGTCCGCGCCGGGAAAGATCAGTTCGTCCTCGGCCAGGTTCTTGTCGATCTTCTCCATCTCGGCCTTTGCTCCGGCGACGGGACAGATGTAGTTGACCCAGGCGGCGAGTTCCGCGGCCTCCTTGGGCCGGTAGTAGTAGTCGATCAGCGCTTCGGCGTTGTCCTGGTGGCGGGCCTTCGCGGGGACGAGGAGGTCGTCCGTGCCGAAGAGGTAGCCGCTGTCGGGCACCGCGAACTCCACGTCCGGGTTGTCGAGCTGGAGCTGCACCACGTCGCCCGCCCAGGCCAGGCAGGCGGCGATGTCGCCGGAGTTCAGCTCGTCCATGTAGTCGTTGCCGCTGAAGCGCCGGAGCTGCTTGCGGTCGACGGCCTTCTGGATGCGGGCGATGGCGGCGTCGAAGTCGTCATCCTGGAACTTCTCCGCGTCGACGCCCATGTCGAGCATCGTCAGGCCCACGGTGTCGGTCATCTCGGTGAGCATCGACACCCGGCCCTTCAGGGACTCGTCCTCCAGGAGCTGTGTGACGCTGGTGACCTTCTTCCCCTTCGTCGCCTTCTTGTTGTAGGCGACGATGCAGGCCGTGCCCGCCCACGGGTAGCTGTACTGGCGGCCCGGGTCGTGGGCCGCCGCGCGGAAGCGGTCCTCCAGGTTGGTCACGGCGTGCGGCAGGTTGGCCGGGTCGAGGCGCTGCGCCCAGCCCTGGCGGATGACGCGCCCCGCCATCCAGTCGGAGAGGCAGACCAGATCGCGCCCGGTGTCCTGGCCCGCGGCGAGCTGGGGCTTGATCTTGCCGTAGAACTCGTTGTTGTCGTTGATGTCCTCGACGTACTTGACCCTGATCCCCGTCTCCCGCTCGAAGCGGTCGAGTGTGGGGCGCTTCTTCTTGTCGTGGTCGTCGACGTCGATGTAGAGGGGCCAGTTGGCGAAGTTGAGGACCTTCTCCTTCTTGGAGTGGTCCGGGGTGTCCTCTGGGCCGCCGTTCCTGCTGCCCTGTGCAGGGGGGATGCCGCAGGCCGTGAGCAGCGTGCCGCCCGCCGCGAGCCCGGCGGCGCCGAGCAGCCGCCGCCGCGACATCGCGGCGCGGCCGGTGGTGAGGCTGCGCTCCCACGCCCTGCGCACGGGCTCTGGCATGCCTTCGTACAGGTCCATTCGGTACTGCCTTCCAGGGAGGGGTCAGGGAAGGAGTGGGGGGTGTGGTTGTACGGGCCCGGCGCGTACGGCGTACGGCGTACGGCAGACAGCGTGCAGCAGACGGCCTGCGGCATACGGCCTACGGCGTACGGGCTCAGCGGTCGCCGAAGACGGTGCGGTGCCAGTCCTTGCGCGCCGCGCCGGTGGTGTCCTGCATGACGTGCTTGAGCTGCGTGTACTCCTCGAAGGAGTAGGCGGACATGTCCTTGCCGAAGCCGGACTGCTTGTAGCCGCCGTGCGGCATCTCGCTGATGATCGGGATGTGGTCGTTGATCCACACGCACCCGGCCCGCATCTCGCGCGAGGCCCGCCCCGTACGGAAGACGTCGCGGCTCCAGGCGGAGGCGGCCAGTCCGTACGGGGTGTCGTTGGCGAGCGCGATGCCCTCGTCGTCGCTGTCGAAGGGCAGGACGGTGAGGACGGGGCCGAAGATCTCGGCCTGGACGATCTCGCTGTCCTGCGGGGCCCCGGTGATGAGCGTCGGCAGGTAGTACGCGCCCTTCGCCAGTTCGCCGCCCGGCGCCTCGCCCCCGGTGACGACGGTGGCGTAGCCGCGCGCCCGCTCGACGAAGGCGGCGACCCGGTCCCGGTGCGCGTGCGAGATGAGCGGGCCCAGGTCGGTGCCCGTGGCGAAGGGGTCGCCCACCCGCACCTGGGCCATCAGCTCGGCGACGCCGCTCACGAAGGCGTCGTACAGCGGGCGCTGGACGTAGGCGCGGGTGGCGGCTGTGCAGTCCTGGCCCGTGTTGATCAGCGATCCGGCGACGGCGCCCTGCACGGCTGCCTCCAGGTCCGCGTCGTCGAAGACGAGGAACGGCGCCTTGCCGCCCAGTTCCAGATGGACCCGCTTCACGGCGGCCGTGGCGATCTCGGCGACGCGCTTGCCGACCGCCGTCGATCCGGTGAAGGAGGTCATGGCGACCGTGGGGTGCCCGACCAGCGCCTCGCCCGCTTCCTTGCCACCTCCAGTGACGATGTTGACGACCCCGTCGGGGATGCCCGCCTCGCGGGCGGCGTCGGCGAACATCAGCGAGGTGAGCGGGGTCAGTTCGGAGGGCTTGAGAACGATGGTGTTGCCGGCGGCCACGGCAGGGAGGATCTTCCAGGCGGCCATCTGGAGCGGGTAGTTCCAGGGCGCGATGGAGCCGACGACGCCGATGGGCTCGCGGCGCACGTACGAGGTGTGGTCGCCGCTGTACTCGGCGGCGGCCACCCCGGGCAGTTGGCGTGCGGCGCCCGCGAAGAAGGAGACGTTGTCGAAGGAGCCGGGGACGTCGAACTCCTCGGACAGCTTGAGCGGCTTGCCGCACTGGAGGGACTCGGCGTACACGAAGTCCCCGGTGCGGCGGTGGAGTTCGGCGGCCCAGCGGTGCATCGCGTCCGAGCGCTCGCCGGGCGTCGCGCCCGCCCACTCGGGCAGGGCGCGCTGCGCGGCGCCGACGGCCGCGTCGACATCGGCGGCGCCCGCGAGCGCGTAGGTGAGGACCGCTTCCCCCGTCGCCGGATCGACGACCGCGTGCGTACGGCCCGAGGTTCCGGCCCCGAGGCGCCCAGCGACGTACTGGGCACCGTCAGCGAACCGCGTGGACACGTCGAAGCGCTGGACCATCTGGCTCTCCTGCCTGCCTACGGTGATGTGGCGTCAGCCGGTGTTGATCGCCGATCCTGACAGGGGAGCACCTATTCAACAAGGGATTCCGTCGTTGCCTTTTGGTTACGCGACGGAATCTGTACTCGAAGGGGGCAGTTGCCTACCGATCCATGACAAGGGTGACGGAGCCGCGTGCGTCGATGGACGAACCGCCGGGTCCGGTCCCGGGGTCGGACTCCTCGATCTCGTCGGCCCATACGGTGAACATCAGGACGATGAGGACGACGACGAGGGCCGAGGCGACCGTCCCGATGACCCCCATGACCAGCCCCGACGTCGCCTGGCCCCGCCCGCCCAGCTCGCCGCGGTCCACCTTGCGCCGCGCGGAGACGCCCAGGCCCAGCGCGACGGGTGCCGTGATGATGCCGAGGAAGCTGCCCCAGCACGTGAGCACGAGCACCAGGCTGATGATGCCGAGCACCATGGAGGCGACCGACATGCCCGTGGGCAGCGGCGGGCCCGGCCAGCCATAGCCCCCGCCGTACGGGCCGCCGCCGTAGCCGTAAGCACCCGGGGCGCCCGGAGCGCCCGGCATGCCCGCGCCGTAGGGCGGGGGAGCCGCGGGGTAGCCGTACGCCGCACCCGGCGCTGGGCCGTGGCCAGGAGCGGGACCGGAAGCGGGGCCGGGGCCGCCGTACGCGTACGGATCGTGGCCCTGCCCGTACCCCGGAGCCGCGTAACCGGAGGGCCCTGGCCGGGCCTGGCCCGGATAGCCCTGCTGCCCCGGGTACGCCTGCTGCCCCTGCTGTCCCGGGTGCGCCGCCTGGCCGCCCTGCGCGCCCGGAGGCGCCGAGGGAGCCGAGGGAGCCGACGGCGCGGGCGGTATCGGCGGTGGCCCGACCCCGGCCCCCATCCCGCCGGGCCCCGTCACCGTGGGCTGATCCGCCACGGAGCGCCCCTTCACGTCCTCGCCCGCCTCGGACCCCGGCGGCGCCCACGGGTTCCGCTGCTCGTCCCCTGACTGCCCGGACCGTCCTGACTCGTCTGCCATGACCCCTCCTGCGTTGCTCGTCCAGCCATGCTATTCGCCTGCTCAGACACCCCGCATACGATGATCCGGTCCCCTTCTGAGCGGAGGCTCCCTTGTCCGATCTCACCGCGTTCATCGCCGGGCTTCCCAAAGCCGAGCTGCATGTGCACCACGTGGGCTCCGCCTCCCCGCGCATCGTGGCCGAGCTGGCCGCGCGCCACCCGGACTCCAAGGTCCCGGCCGACCCCGAGGCGCTGGCCGACTACTTCACCTTCACCGACTTCGCCCACTTCATCCAGGTCTACCTCTCCGTCGTCGACCTGATCCGCGACGCGGAGGACGTACGGCTGCTGACGTACGAGGTCGCCCGCGACATGGCGCGCCAGCAGGTCCGCTACGCGGAGCTGACCGTCACACCGTTCAGCTCCACCAGCCGCGGCATCCCGGACGCCGCCTTCGTCGAGGCGATCGAGCACGCCCGGCACTCGGCCGAGAAGGAACTGGGCGTCGTGCTGCGCTGGTCGTTCGACATCCCCGGCGAGGCCGGGCTGCCCGCGGCCGAGGAGACGACGCGCATCGCGACCGACGAGCGGCTGCGCCCCGAGGGGCTGGTCTCCTTCGGTCTCGGCGGGCCCGAGATCGGCGTGCCGCGACCGCAGTTCAAGCCCTACTTCGACCGCGCCATCGCCTCGGGGCTGCGCAGCGTCCCGCACGCGGGCGAGACGACGGGCCCGGAGACCGTCTGGGACGCCCTCACCTCCCTGCGCGCCGAGCGGATCGGCCACGGCACCAGTGCCGTCCAGGACCGGCGGCTGCTGGAGCACCTCGCGGAGCGCCGTGTCCCGCTGGAGGTCTGCCCCACCTCCAACATCGCCACCCGCGCGGTGGCCGACCTGGAGGAGCACCCGGTCAAGGAGATGGTGAAGGCGGGCGTCCTGGTCACCATCAACAGCGACGACCCGCCGATGTTCGGCACGGACCTGAACACGGAGTACGCCATCGCGGCCCGGCTGCTGAGCCTGGACCCGACCGGGGTCGCGGCCCTGGCCCGGAACGCCGTGGACGCCTCGTTCCTCGACGAGGACGGCAAGTCCCGTATCCGGAGCGAGATCGACACGTATCTCGCCTCCTGGCAGAACCGCCCGTGACGAGGGGTCCGACGGCGAAGGGGGCGGCGGTCACCGCCGTGGCGCGCCGCACCGCCCCCCTCGTCACGCTCAGCCCCCGTCCTCCTCTCCCCCGGTACCGCCTCCCCCGCTGTCCCCGTCTTCCCCGCTGACGCCGCGTTCCGCCAGCAGCTCCGCTACGGGATCGAGGTGCCCCCGCGGCACCTCCAGCTCCCCGCAGAGCCCGGCCAGACGCTGGAACTGGTTCTCCGAGAGCGCGTGGTCCCCCTCGCCGAGGCGGTCGCAGAGCAGTTCCACCGCGAGGGCGTACTCCCCGGCGACCACGTAGGACAGGAGTTCACGCTTGCCCTGCTCCGTCACGGGAGCGGACTGGATGGCGTCGATCACTCGGCCCAGCAGACTTCCCGGCATACACGAATCCGCCGCTCGGTGATCCGGGCGTCAGGACTGGTACGGGTTGCGCGGCTGCTGGCCGCCCTGGGGCTGCTGGTACTGCCCGGCGAAGGGGTTGCCCTGTGCGGACGGCTGGCCCTGCCCGTACTGCTGCGGGCCGCCCTGCTGACCGGCTCCGGGGGCGCCGCCCTGGGCCATGAGCTGGTCGGCGTTCTCCTTGGTGACGTCGCTCGTCCCGCCGCAGAACGTGCACTGGAGGGTGTGCTTCGCCGGTGCGATCGGGAACAGGGGGATGAAGAAGAGGCTGAACTTGGTGACCCGCTTGCGCAGCGCGTGGGCCGACGGGTTGCCGCAGAAGGCGCACAGCAGGTTCAGCATCGCGAGCTGAACCACTTTGGACGAGGTTCCGAAGATGAGCACGACAGGGTCTTCCTTCCCGAGTGCGTACATATGCGATTGTCGCTCCGTAGCCAACCACCCGGCGCACACCACGCGTCAAGGGATCCACGTAACGACACTGCCCCAAGCCCCCCGCCTTTCGCGAGGGGGCCTGGGATCGCACAGGTCACGGGCTCGGGCCCGTGTCACTTTCCCCGGACCGGTCCTCGACGGATCAGTCCTCGGCGGATCAGTCCTCGACGACCATCGCCGGGGTCTCCCTGGTGAGGACGCGGCCCCGGAAGAAGGCGGGGTTCACCCGGCGCTGGACCTCCATCAGGACCGCGCCCAGGAGCAGCACGCCCACGCCGATCACGAAGACGCTGCCGACCCCGGCGACGGAGCTGCCGGAGCCGTAGGCCGGGTCCCACATGTCCACGAGGGTCTTGACGAAGACGGCGCTCAGCAGCAGGGCGCCCAGCAGCGGCAGGACGCCCTTGCACAGCGCGTCGCGCACGCTCCCGGTCAGCTCGCGGCGGAAGTACCAGACGCACGCGAAGGCCGTCAGCGCGTAGTAGAAGCAGATCATGAGGCCCAGCGCGTAGATGGTGTCGACGAGGACGTTCTCGCTGAGCACGGCCATAAGCGTGTAGAAGACGCTGGTCGCGACCCCTGCCGCGACGGTCGCGCGGGCCGGTGTGCGGAAGCGCGGGTGCACCTTCGCGAACGAGCGGGGCATGGCCTCGTAGGTGCTCATCGCCAGCATCGTGCGGGCCACGGGCAGGAACGTGGTCTGGAGGCTGGCGGCGGCGCTGGCCAGCACGGCGACGAAGAGCAGCACCCCGAGCGGGCCCATGACGGGCTCGGCGAGGGCGGCGAAGACGTTGTCCGCTGTGCCCGGGTTGCCCAGGCCGAGGCCCTCGTCGCCGGTTCCGGCGAACCTCATGGCCGCCACGGCGGTCAGCACGTACGAGGTGACGAGCACGACCATCGAGATCATCGCGGCGCGCCCCGGGGTCTTGTCGCTGCCCGAGGTCTCCTCGTTGACGGTCAGGGAGGTGTCCCAGCCCCAGTAGATGAAGATCGAGAGGGACAGGCCCGCGGTGAAGGCGGCGAAGGACGAGACCGAGAACGGGTCGGCCCAGCTCCAGGAGAAGTCCAGGGAGTGCGCGCCTGGCGTGTCCCCGGCGCGCGCGAAGGCCATTACGACGAACAGCACGAGGACGGTCATCTGGAGCGCCACGAGCGCGTACTGGAACCACTTGGTGGCCGTCATGCCGCGGTAGCTGATGGCGGTGGCGGCGGCGATGAGGACGAGCACGGTGAGGACGTGTGCGGCCGTGCCGCCGCCGAAGTCGACCACGGCCTGGCTGCCGGTGATCTCGCCGAGGAGCAGATAGAGGAACTCGGCCGCGACGCCCGCCAGGTTCGAGAGCACGATGACGGTGGCGATCACGAGACCCCAGCCGCACATCCAGCCCACCCGGGGGCCGAACGCCTTGACGGTCCAGGTGAAGGAGGTGCCGCAGTCCGGCACGGCGTTGTTCAGCTCCCGGTAGGCGAAGGCGACCAGGAGCATGGGGAGGAAGCCCGCGAGGAAGACGGCGGGCATCTGGGGACCGACCTCGCCGACGGTGGGACCGAGGGTGCTGGTGAGGCAGTAGACGGGGGCGACGGTGGAGAGACCGATGACGGCGCTGCCGGTGAGACCCACGGAGTTCTCGCTGAGCCCCTTGGCCCTGATCTCCTCGCTGTGGGCAGCGCCGTCCCTGTCCGTCCCACCGGTCGCTGAGCGATGGAGGAGCTGGGACATGCGGCGGACGCTATAGCCTGCTGTTTCCGCGCCCGCTCTGAAACGCCCCTGTCTCACACCTCCCGTTAACCCTTCAATCACCTCACCGTATGCGACTGTTTACCTCTGAAGGTGAGGGTCATGCGCACTATTTCCCGTGAATGCCAAGCCGTCCCGGCGGGCGTGCGCGTACGAGAACCGCAGGGTGACCGATTTGACCCGCCGCGAAATTTTCCCGTCGTCACCATGCGTGACCGCACGCACGCGGCCCCGGGGCGGCGATGCCCCCCCGGGGCCGACAGGATTCAGAGCGCGGACGGGCTCAGAGCGCGGACATCACATGCTTGACGCGCGTGTAGTCCTCCAGCCCGTACGCGGACAGGTCCTTGCCGTAGCCGGACTTCTTGAAGCCGCCGTGCGGCATCTCCGCGACGAGCGGGATGTGCGTGTTGATCCAGACGCAGCCGAAGTCCAGCGTCCTGGACAGCCGCATCGCGCGCCCGTGGTCCGTCGTCCAGACGGAGGAGGCCAGCGCGTACTCGACGCCGTTCGCCCACTCGACGGCCTGGTCCTCGTCCCGGAACTTCTGAACGGTGATGACGGGGCCGAAGACCTCGTTCTGGATGATCTCGTCGTCCTGCTTCAGCCCGGAGACGACGGTGGGCGCGTAGAAGTAGCCCTTGTCGCCGACCCGTTCGCCGCCGGACTCGACCTTCGCGTGCGCTGGGAGGCGGTCGATGAAGCCGGCCACCTTCTCCAGGTGCGTGGGGTTGTTGAGCGGGCCGTAGAAGCAGTCCTCGTCGCTCAGATCGCCGGTCTTGACCTCGGCCGCCGCCTTGGCGAGCGCGGTGACGAACTCGTCGTACACGCCCTCCTGCACCAGCACCCGGGTGGCGGCCGTGCAGTCCTGGCCCGCGTTGAAGAAGCCGCCGTCGCGGATGCCCTCGACGGCGGAGGGGATGTCCGCGTCGTCGAAGACGACGCACGGCGCCTTGCCGCCCAGCTCCAGGTGGACGCGCTTGACGTCCTTGGCCGCGCTGCCCGCGACCTCGATGCCCGCGCGCACGGAGCCCGTGATGGAGGCCATCGCGGGCGTCTTGTGCTCGACCATCAGACGGCCTGTGTCGCGGTCGCCGCAGACGACGTTGAAGACACCCTTGGGCAGCACCTCGCCCATCACCTCGGCCAGGAAGACCGCGGAGGCGGGCGTGGTGTCCGAGGGCTTGAGCACGACGGTGTTGCCCGCGGCCAGCGCCGGGGCGAACTTCCAGACCGCCATCATCGCCGGGTAGTTCCACGGCGCGACCTGCGCGCAGACGCCGACGGGCTCGCGGCGCACGTAGGAGGTGAGCCCCTCCATGTACTCACCGGCGGACTTGCCCTCCAGCATGCGCGCCGCGCCCGCGAAGAAGCGGATCTGGTCGAGCATCATCGGCAGTTCTTCCTGCCGGGTCAGCTCCAGCGGCTTGCCGCAGTTCTCGCACTCGACGGCGAGGAACTCGTCGGCCCTGGCCTCCAGCGCGTCGGCGATCTTCAGGATCGCGCGCTGGCGCGCCGACGGTGTGGCGTCGCGCCAGGCCGGGAAGGCGGCCTCGGCGGCCGCCATGGCGGCGTCGACGTCCGCGGCGCCGGACAGCGGCGCGCTCGCGTACGCCTCGCCCGTCGCCGGGTTGACCACCTCCGTGGTCCGGCCGTCAGCGGCGTCCCGGAACTCCCCGTCGATGTAGTTGCGCAGCCGACGCAGCTCGGTGGTCACTTCGCACCCCTCCTGCTCCGTTGTCCAATGGGTGAGACCGCAAGCCTAACCACGAGCGCAACGCTTTCGATATACCCACACGGCGACGACGACGGAATCAGTGACGGATCGTCGATTTAGCTGCGGATTACATCGCTCACGGGTTGCGGGACGGAGGAGGTCTCATGCAGAGTGACTCACGTGGCTCGTGACGCGAAGAAGACGAACGGCACCCGGTCGCTCGACGCCGTATCCCTGGCGATCATCGAACAGCTTCAGGAGGACGGCAGGCGCCCGTACGCCGCCATCGGCAAGGCCGTGGGCCTGTCGGAGGCGGCCGTGCGCCAGCGCGTCCAGAAGCTCCAGGAACAGGGCGTCATGCAGATCGTCGCCGTGACGGATCCCCTCACTGTCGGCTTCATGCGGCAGGCGATGGTCGGCATCAACGTCGAAGGCGATCCCGAGGCCATGGCCGACGCTCTCGCCGAGATCGACGAGGTCGACTACGTGGTGGTCACCGCGGGCTCGTTCGATCTGCTGGTGGAGATCGTCTGCCAGGACGACGAACACCTCCTGGAGATGATCACCAAGCGCATACGCGCTCTCCCGGGCGTGCGCTCCACCGAGAGCTTCGTCTACCTCAAGCTGCGCAAGCAGACCTACACCTGGGGAACTCGATAACCGTGAGCAAGGACCTCTCCAAGACCGCCTACGACCACCTGTGGATGCACTTCACCCGCATGTCGTCGTACGAGAAGGCGCCAGTACCGACCATCGTCCGCGGCGAGGGCACCTACATCTACGACACGGAGGGCAAGCGCTACCTCGACGGCCTCGCGGGCCTCTTCGTGGTGCAGGCGGGCCACGGCCGCACCGAACTGGCCGAGGCCGCCAACAAGCAGGCCCAGGAGCTGGGTTTCTTCCCGATCTGGTCCTACGCGCACCCCAAGGCCGTCGAGTTGGCCGAGCGGCTCGCTGACTACGCCCCGGGCGATCTGAACAAGGTCTTCTTCACGACGGGCGGCGGCGAGGCCGTCGAGACCGCGTGGAAGCTGGCCAAGCAGTACCACAAGCTCACCGGCAACCCCGGCAAGTACAAGGTCATATCCCGGGCCGTCGCCTACCACGGCACCCCGCAGGGCGCCCTGTCCATCACCGGGCTCCCCGCCCTCAAGGCCCCCTTCGAACCGCTGGTCCCCGGTGCGCACAAGGTGCCGAACACCAACATCTACCGCGCCCCGATCCACGGTGACGACCCCGAGGCGTTCGGGCGCTGGGCCGCCGACCAGATCGAGCAGCAGATCCTCTTCGAGGGCCCCGAGACCGTCGCGGCGGTCTTCCTGGAGCCGGTGCAGAACGCGGGCGGCTGCTTCCCGCCGCCGCCCGGCTACTTCCAGCGGGTGCGCGAGATCTGCGACCAGTACGGCGTGCTGCTCGTCTCGGACGAGGTCATCTGCGCCTTCGGACGGCTCGGCACGGTCTTCGCCTGCGACAAGTTCGGCTACGTGCCGGACATCATCACCTGCGCCAAGGGCATGACGTCGGGCTACTCCCCGATCGGCGCCGCGATCATCTCGGACCGCATCGCCGAGCCCTTCTGGAAGGGCGACAACACCTTCCTGCACGGCTACACCTTCGGCGGCCACCCGGTGTCGGCCGCCGTGGCCCTGGCCAACCTGGACATCTTCGAGCGCGAGGGCCTGAACCAGCACGTGCTCGACAACGAGGGCGCCTTCCTGCGCACGCTCCAGAAGCTGCACGATCTGCCGATCGTCGGCGACGTGCGCGGCAACGGCTACTTCTACGGAATCGAGCTGGTCAAGGACAAGGCCACCAAGGAGACCTTCACCGACGAGGAGTCCGAGCGGGTCCTCTACGGCTTCCTCTCCAAGGCCCTCTTCGAGGCGGGGCTCTACTGCCGCGCCGACGACAGGGGCGATCCGGTCGTCCAGCTCGCGCCGCCGCTGATCTCGGACCAGAAGGTCTTCGACGAGGCCGAGCAGATCCTGCGCTCGGTGCTGACGGAGGCGTGGACGAAGCTTTGATGGCCTGACGGCCTGGCAGTCCGACGTTCCGGTGCGCCGGTCCGTCCGGTGCGCCGGTGGGCCCGGCGCACCGGACGGCCGACACCCGGCGCCCCGCTGAGAGCGGGCGCCCACGGAAGCGCCGGCGCCGGTGGAGCGCGGGCGCGCTCGCGCGGGTGGGCTACGGGGCCCGCTCGCGCCCGTGAGCCAGCCGGACCCGCTCACACCGGTGCGGTACGGGCACGCTCGCCGCACCGCCGCCCCCACAGCAACGCACCGCACCGCGCCTCAGCGCCAGGTCAGCGCGAACCACAGTTCCATGCGCGCGTCCGCCTCGCCCAGGTCGGTGCCCAGGAGTTCGCCGGCGCGCGCGATCCGCTGCCGCACCGTGTTGCGGTGCACCGAGAGCGCGACCGCCGTACGGTCCCAGCTCCCGTGCAGCGAGAGCCACATGCGCAGCGTCTCCACGAGCGCGGGCGCCCCGTCGAGCGGCGCGAGCCGTGCCCGCGCGTACGCCGCGCGCTCCTCGGGCGGCACCAGCGAGGCCACGCCGACGCCGCCCGGTGTCTCCGTTCCCTGGCGGACGAGAGGGCTCCGCTGTGCCAGCGCGCGGCGCAGCGCCCGTGCCGCCTCCGCGTCGCCGCGCGCCAGTTCGTCGGCGGTGACGGGCGCCGAGACGCCGAGCGTCCAGTGCGGCTGCGGCTCGACGGGTACGGGCCCGCCGGGCGACGGGGGCACCAGGGCGCGCAGTTCCCCGCCCGTCACGTCGAGCAGGTGGGTGCCGAGCCCGGCGGCCAGCGCGGAGAGCGCGAACGGGTCGTCGCCCGGACCCTCCCCGACTGCCGCTCCGGCACGTGCGCGTCCCCGTACGACGGTCCACTCGCCGTCACCGTCACCGTCGCCGCCGTCGCCGCCATCACCGCCGCCGTCGCCCAGCAGCGCGGCGGCCTCCCGCGCCGGGGCGCCGAGCAGCAGCCGGACGAGCGCGGCCGAGCGGCGCGCGTCGGTGGCCGCCACACGCGGTTCGGTGAGCAGCGAGAGCAGCACGACGGCCACTCCGGCGACGGCGTCGTCCGTGCCGTCACGGTGCGGCACGCAGATGCCCAGGGCCAGGCGTCCGCGCCCGCCGAGCCCGTAGACGCTCAACCGGAGTTCGCCGTGGGCACCGGCGGCCGAGGAGGGCCCTGGGCGCAGCAGCGCGGTGAGGGAGGCCAGTTCGGCGCGGGCCGCCTCGCCGGGCGGGGCACCGGCCGAGGCGAGTTCGGTGCCCTCGGGGCCGAACAGCGCGGCCCAGCCGTCGAGATGCTGCGCGAGCTGCCGCAGCACGGCGGGCACGGGGTGCTGGCGCGCGGCAGCGGCGGCCAGCGTCCGCTGTGCCTCGCTGAGCCTGCGCAGCGCGTGGTGGCGCAGGTCGGCCATGGCCTGCCAGACGGCGCGCGCGACGGCCGTGAAGGGCGTCGCGCGCGGCACCTCGAACAGCGGCAGCCCGAGCCGGTCGCAGGCGGCGGCCAGCGCGGGCGGCACGGTGTCGTGGACGGGCGCGGCGGCCCGCGCCTCCACGGCGTGCGCGGCGAAGTCGTCCCAGTGCGCGTCGGCTTCGTCGCCCGTGGTGGCGGTGCAGTGCACCCCGGCGCTCAGCAGCAGTTCGCCGCCGAACAGGTAGGGGCGCGGGTCCGCCATCTCGCTGGTGTGGACGGCGTGTACGGGGGTGCCGGGGCTGTGCGGTCCCGCGATCTGCCGGAGCCCGAGCGCCGCGTCCTCGGCGAGCACGGAGAGCGGGACGGGGACGGTGGGCGGAACGGGGTCGTGCACGGGACGGCCTCCATGGATGGTTCGTACAGCCCGTGGCCGTGCGATGGAGGAAACGTACACTTCCCGGCCTTCTTGCGGACACCTAGGCTCACCGCCCAGCACGCCCCACCACCGAGCCCCGTGCACCGTTCGCCTCCCCTCCCCCTCCCTCCCCCGCCGCAGGACCGAGGAGCGCTCATGGCTGTCGACTACGCAGTGATCGTCGTCTATCTGGCGGGCATGCTCGCCGTCGGCTGGTGGGGGATGCGCAGGGCCAGGTCCAAGAGCGACTTCCTGGTCGCGGGACGGCGGCTCGGCCCGTTCATGTACTCGGGCACCATGGCCGCCATCGTGCTGGGCGGCGCCTCCACCATCGGCGGCGTGGGCCTGGGCTACCAGTACGGACTCTCGGGCGCCTGGCTCGTGTTCACCATCGGCTTCGGGCTGCTGGCGCTGAGCCTGTTCTTCTCCGCGCGCATCTCCCGGCTGCGGGTCTACACCGTCAGCCAGATGCTCGACCTGCGCTACGGCGGCTCCTCCGGGCTCATCTCCGGCCTCGTGATGTGGGCGTACACACTGATGCTCGCCGTCACCTCGACCATCGCGTACGCCACGATCTTCGACGTCGTCCTCGGCCTGGACCGGATACCCGCGATCGTCCTGGGCGGCGCCGTCGTCATCGCCTACTCGACGCTCGGCGGCATGTGGTCGATCACGCTGACGGACATGGTGCAGTTCGTCGTCAAGTCCATCGGCGTGCTCCTCCTGCTGCTGCCCATCGCCGTCCACCGCGCGGGCGGCCTCGACGGCATGCGCGAGCAACTGCCCGACGACTACTTCTCGCCCATGAACATCGGCGTCCAGACGGTCTTCACCTACGTCCTGATCTACTCGTTCGGCATGCTCATCGGGCAGGACATCTGGCAGCGGGTGTTCACCGCGCGCAGCGACACCGTCGCCCGCAGGGGCGGCACCGTCGCCGGTACGTACTGCCTGGTGTACGCGCTCGCCGGGGCCGTCATCGGGACGGCCGCGAAGGTGCTCTACCCGAAGCTGGACAGCCCCGACGCGGCGTTCGCGACCCTCGTCGACGACGCGCTCCCCGTGGGCGTGAAGGGGCTGGTGCTGGCGGCCGCGCTGTCCGCGGTCATGTCGACGTCCTCGGGCGCGCTGATCGCCTGCGCGACGGTGGCCAACAACGACATCTGGGCGCGGCTGCGGGCGCGGGTCGCGGGCGTGCCCGCGGAGTCCGGGGACGCGGCGGGCGACGAGGTGAAGGGCAACCGGGTGTTCATTTTGGTGATGGGCGTGGCCACGGTCGTCATCTCGATCCTGCTCAACGACGTGGTCGAGGCCCTCACCGTCGCCTACAACCTGCTGGTCGGCGGGCTGCTGGTGCCGATCCTGGGCGGGCTGGTGTGGAAGCGCGGCACGGCGGGCGGCGCGCTCGCCGCCGTCGCGGTGGGCGGCCTGACCGTGCTCGGCACGATGATCTGGAAGGGCGTCCTCGCCAACGAGCCCATCTACTACGGCCTGTTGGCTTCCCTGGTCACCCACGTCGTCGTCAGCCTCGCGCAGCGGCCAACCGACCCCGCCGTACTGGACACATGGCGCAGGCGCCTGGCGGGCGAGGACACGACGGCCGGGCCCTGGGAGCGGGCGGAGGAGGGCGCTCCGGCCCGTACGGCCCCGTAGACCCGCACACGTCGCCCCGTCAGAGCCCGCCAGCCCGCCCCGCGAGAGAAAAGGCACGCACCGCATCATGAGCGCACACCCGGCCCCCGTCCGCATCGGCGGCGATCTCGTCGTCGAGTCCCTCACCGCGCTCGGCGCCACGACGGTCTTCGGGCTGCCGGGCCAGCACGCGCTCGGCGCCTTCGACGCGCTGCGCCGCTCCACGCTGGAGTACGTGGGGCTGCGGGTGGAGAACAACGCGGGGTTCGCCGCCGACGCATTCGCCAGGACGACAGGGCGCGTCACCCCGCTGCTTGTCTCGACGGGTCCCGGCGCGCTGATGACGCTGGCCGCGCTCCAGGAGTCGGCGGCGGCCTCCGCGCCCGTCCTCGGCATCGGCAGCCAGATCCCCACCCCGGGCCTCGGCGGCGCGCGCAAGGGTTACCTCCACGAGCTGCGCGACCAGCCCGCCGCCTTCCGCGACGTCGTCAAGTCCGTGCACACCGTGCGCGCGGCCTCGCAGATCCCCTCGGCGCTGGCCGCCGCCTGGGCCTCGGCGCTGGAGGCGCCCGCGGGGCCCGTCTGGGTGGAGATCCCGCAGGACGTGCTGCTCGCGCCCGCCGCCGTACCCCCCGTCACGGAGCTGGCCGCGACACCGCGCCCGCTGCCGCCGCGCCCCGAACTCGTCGCCGAGGCCGCCGCCGCGCTGAACGGGGCGCGGCGTCCGGCGATCCTGGCAGGCGGCGGAGTCGTACGGGCCGGGGCGCAGGGCCCGCTCCGCACGCTGGCCGAGAAGCTGGATGCCCCGGTGGCCACGACGTTCGGCGGCAAAGGCGCCTTCCCCTGGGAACATCCGCTCTCGCTGCGCTCCTGGCTGGAGGACCGGCACACCACCGACTTCCTGGAGGACGCGGACGTCCTGCTGGTCGTGGGCTCGGGGCTGGGCGAACTCTCCTCGAACTACCACACGTTCGCGCCGCGCGGCCGAGTGATCCAGATCGAGGCCGACGCCGGCAAGCTGGAGGCCAACCACCCGGCGCTCGGGCTCCACGCCGACGCGGCCCCGGCGCTGACCGCGCTGGCCGATGCCGTCTCCGTCACGCCGAGCGCCCCGGAGCCGGAGCCGGAGCCGCGGGGCGACGGCGCTGAGCGGGCCGCCGCACTGCTCGCCCGCGTCCACGCCAGGATCGCGGGCCAGGACCTCGGCCAGGAGCAGCGGATGCTCGCGGCCGTCAGGGAGGCGCTGCCGGACGGCTCGCCCAGCTTCTGGGACATGACGATCCTCGCCTACTGGGCGTGGTCAGCGTTCGACCCGCGCGAGGGCGCCTTCCACTCGGCCCAGGGCGCGGGCGGCCTCGGCTACGCCTTCCCCGCCGCGCTCGGCGCCGCCAGCGCCGACCGCACGACCCCGGTGCTCGCCGTCTCGGGCGACGGCGGGGCGATGTACTCGCTGGCTGAGCTGGCCACGGCGCGCCAGTACGGGCTCCCCGTCACCTGGCTGATCGTGGACGACGGCGGCTACGGCATCCTGCGCGCGTACATGGACGACGCCTTCGGCGAGTCGACGGGCACCGAACTGGCCGGCCCGGACTTCGCCGCGCTCGCGGAGTCCTTCGGGGTACCCGCCATCCGCACCACCCCGGACGCGCTGCGCGACGACCTCGCCGACGCGCTGGCGCGGCCGGGGCCCTCGGTCGTCGTCCTGCCCGCGGTGCTGCGCATGTTCGCCCCCACCCACCTCCAGGAGGAGCGGGACTGATCCGGAAGCGGGCCGTTCCGGAAGCGGGGCCGTTCCGGAAGCGGGACCGGGGAATCCGCTCGGCGGAATCCGTTCGGTGGAACCTTCCCCGCGCCGCGGGACACGGCCCGCCGCACGCGGCAGGGCTGTCCGTACGGTGCGTCCGCCTGCGAGTGACCGATCCGCCGTGACGGTCGTTCACCCGACCAGGGGACGAGAGGACAGCGGAACCAGCGGAGCAGAGGTGAGTGAAGGTGCCACCGATGGCAGCACCACCGGAAGAGGGCGTGCTCTGGGCACGGGGACTGCACTACGCGTACGGCGGCTCTCCCGCCCTCCAAGGGGTGTCGGTGCGCGTGCGCGAGGGAGAGATCCTCTCCGTCACCGGCCCACGGGGCAGCGGTAAGACCACGCTGCTGAGCTGCCTCTCCGGGCACCTGGCCCCGCACCACGGGGAGATCTGGTTCGACGACGTCCCCGTGCACTCCCTCCGGCGCTCCTCGCGCGAGCGGCTGCGGCGCGAAAGGTTCGGCTGGATCGGCAGCGAGCCGCACCTCGTCCCCGAACTGACGGCCTGGGAGAACGCGGCGCTGCCGCTGCTGATGGCGGGCGTCGGCCGCCGCGCGGCCCGCGAAGCGGCGCACGAGTGGCTGGAGCGGCTCGACGTCGCGGCCTGCGCACGCAAGCGGCCCGCCGCGCTCCTCCAGTCCCAGCGCCAGCGGGTGTCCATCGCCCGCGCGCTGGCGCACTCGCCCGCCGTCGTCTTCGCCGACGAGCCGACCGCGCCGCTGCACGAGGCGGAGCGCGCCCAGGTGCTGCGCACCCTCACCACGGCGGCCCGCTCGCACGGCATCACCATGGTGCTCGCGACACACGATCCGGCCGTGACATCCACGGTGCGCACCTCGGCCCACGTCCTGGTCGACCGCACCCTCCACCTCGTCGACGGCCGCCAGGACGATGCCGACGAGGCCCCCGGCCCCGGCCTCGGCCTCGGTCACGGTCACGGTCACGGGGCCCATGACGACAGCGTCGGCGCCGGTGACGACGGCCGGGCCTCCGACGAAGCGAACCACGAGGACGACACCGGCCCGCGTGCGGCGCACGGCCAGGCGCCGTACCCCGGTGACTCCGGCAGCGACCCCGCCCAGGACGAGGACCGTGACCGGGACCGAGGCCAGGACCGGAACCGGGATCAGGGCCAAGGCCAAGGCCAAGGCCGGAATCAGGACCAAGACCGGGACCAGAGCCAAGGCCAGAGCCAGGACCGGGACCAAGGCCAGAATCAGAAGCGAAGCCAGGGGCTGGGCCGGGACCGAGGTCAGGGCCAGAACCGGAGCCAGGGCCTGGGTCCGGGTCTGGCCCCGGACGGAATCGCGGGCACGAGCACGGACGCAGACACGGCTGCGGATGCGGACAGCGACAGAGAACGAGAGGGCGCGGCGGCCCCGGGCCACGGCCCCGGCCAGGACCAAGCGCCGGTCACCGACGGCACCGGCCAGTACCAAGCGCCGGTAGCCGACGGCCTCACCCCGGACGGCGAGGGCCACGACGGCGACGAACCCGCCCAAGGCCAGGACCACGGTTCTCCGACGGCCGAGTCGGCCGGAACAACCGAGACAGCCGGGGCGACCGGGGCGACCGGGGCAGCCAGGGCGGCCGAGTCGCCCGGGACCGCCGGAACGACCGAGGGCGCCGGAACGGCCGAGTCGCCCGGGACCGCCGGAACAACCGAGACCGCCGGAACAACCGGAACGACCGAGGGCGCCGGAACGGCCGAGTCGCCCGCGACCGCCGGAACGGCCGAGGCCGCCGGAACAACCGGGACAGCCGAGTCGGCCAAGGGCACCGAGGGCACCGAGGGCACCGAGGAACCGAAGGGCAGGGCCTCGTGCTCGCTCTCCGCCTGATCCGCGGCTCGCACCCCCTCGTCCTCCTCAGCCGTCTGCTGGTGGCCTGCGCCATGGCGGGGGTCGGGTTCCTGCTGCTCGCGAGCCTCAGTCACGCGCTCGCCCACCCCGGGCAGCCCGCCGCCTCGGTGGCCCGGCTGCTGTGGTGCCTCGTCCCCCTCGCCGCGGCGGTGCAGCTCGCCGTCGCCGTGGCCCGTACGGATCCGGGACCCCAGGCCCGTAGCGCGCTGGACACGGTGCGGTCGGGCCCAGGGGGCGTGCCCGCGCTCGCGGCCGTCTCGACCGCCGTCTCCTGTCTGCTGGGCAGCGCCGTCGCGCTGCTGGTCTTCCTCCACCTGCGCGGCGAGCTGACCGGGATGCCGTTCGACGGCGCGGCCTCGGGCCTCCTCGCCGCCGACCGGCCGCTGCCGGTGGCCGCCGCGCTGACGCTGCTGTGCGTCGCGCCCGTGCTGGCCTCCTGCACCGCCTTCGCCCTGTCGGCGCGCACGGCACGCCCCGCGCGGCTCCGCGCCCACGGCGGCGACCGTGACCGCGACCGCGCCACCATGGAGGCGCGGACCGTACGGGCCGCCTCCTCCGGCGGCGCCGACACGGCGGCCCCCGCCACGGACGACACCACGGGCCCCGCTCCCCTCCCGGGATCGCTCCCGTGGGGCGCTGCGCTGACCGCGGCCGGGCTCGCCCTGGAGACGTACGCGAGCCGCTCGC
The DNA here is from genome assembly GCF_054782395.1 of Streptomyces daliensis. Lineage (NCBI taxonomy): Bacteria > Bacillati > Actinomycetota > Actinomycetes > Kitasatosporales > Streptomycetaceae > Streptomyces > Streptomyces daliensis. The sequence goes on from NZ_BAAGSO010000007.1 coordinate 45,946, forward strand.
AGCACCTGCCCGTCCCCCGCACCCTGGAGGGCATCGCGCCCGGCGTGCTGGGCGGCTGGCTGCTCATCGCCGTCGGCCTCGTGCTGGCCGGGCCCGGGCTCACCCATCTGTGCGGGACGCTCCTCACCACCTGCCGGCCCGGTGCGGTACGGCTGCTCGCGGGGCGCGTGCTGCGCGAGGAGGCGGCGCGGGTCGGCCGCCCACTGGGGACGCTGTGCGCGGTGGTCGCGGGGACGCTGGTCGCGGCCCGGCTGTACGCCGCGGCTCCCGGCGGCGGCCTCTCGGCCGTCGGCCCGATGACCGCGCTCGGGATCGCGCTCGTGCTGGCCTGCGCGCTGCTGAGCGTGCTGACCTCGGCGGCCGAGTGGCGCTCGGCACGCGTCCGTACGAACGCGGCGCTCGTACGCGTCGGAGCCCCGCGGAAGCTGCTGCGGCGCGCCGCAGCTCTGCGGGCAGCCGTGCTGCTCGTCGCGCTGGGCTCCCTCACCTGGGCGCTGAGCGTCCTCGCCTCGCTCCCCGTACTCCCCTGATTCGTAAATAGATCGCGTCCAAGGTCGAGAAGCCCGATCCGCCTTCGATTTACAGGCCAACAGGGTGGGGCTCGGCCTCCGGACTACTGACCCACTGGCCTGCTGGCCCGCTGACCCGCCGAGCCGCCGCACCCCGCCGCCGCCCGGCCCCGGGGTGCGCGCCACGTCACATCCCGTGCCCGCGCGAGGGCCAACGACCTACCCTGGGCCGATGATTGACCGTGAGATCGAGAGCCTCGAAGAGTTCGACCACGTCATCGAGGGCACCGGCTCGCTGAACGGCTGGCGCGTACAGTCCGTCGACCTCAGCGACCGCACCGAGGCGCTGACCTCGGCCGCGCACGAGACCGAGGGCGCCGTCTTCCTCGGCTGCCGGATGACCCCGGAGGCGATGGCCGCGATACGCGACGGCGGGGGCCTGGTCTTCCCGCCCGTGCCGCGCGTCCCCTTCGACCCGTACCGCGGGCGCCTGTACTCGCCGGAGGAGCTGTTCGAGGGCCTGTCCGACGGCGGCTACGAGGCGACGCCCGACGCGCGCTCGTACGCCTGGTTCCAGCGGACGAAGGCCGACGGCGACGTCTTCTCCTCGATGCTCCGCGCCGTCCACGACGACGCCGTCTCCGACGCGCTCGACGAACACCTCGTCGGAGCGCGCGTGGTCGGCGTCATGGGCGGCCACAAGTTGAAGCGCGGCACGGACGCGTACGCGGGCGCGGCGCGCCTCGGGCGCGCCCTCACGCGCGCGGGTCACACCGTCGCCACGGGCGGCGGGCCGGGCGCCATGGAGGCGGCCAACCTGGGCGCGTACGCGGCGCCCTTCGACGACGGCATGCTGAGCAAGGCGCTGGAGATGCTGGCCGAGAGCCCGTCGTTCGAGCCCTCCGTCGGCGACTGGGCCGAGGCCGCCTTCCAGGTGCGCGACGGCTGGCCGGGCGGCGGCGCCTCCGTCGGCATCCCGACCTGGTTCTACGGGCACGAGCCGCCCAACGCGTTCGCCCAGCACATCGCCAAATATTTCGTGAACGCGGTCCGCGAGGACGGCCTGCTGGCCCGCTCCAACGCCGGGGTGGTCTTCCTGCCGGGCGCGGCCGGAACCGTACAGGAGATCTTCGACCACGCGACGCCGAACTACTACGGCTCACGCGGCGCACCCACCCCCATGGTCCTCGTGGACAAGGCCCACTGGACGGAGACGCTGCCCGCCTGGCCCCTGCTGACCGCCCTCGCGCAGGGCCGTCCCATGGAGCGGCGCATCGCGCTCGTGGACTCCGTCGAGGAGGCTCCCGCGGCACTGGAACGGCTGACCGAAGGCTGACCTGCGCCTCAGGGCGACGCCACCCACTCACAACGCGTAGCGTTGCGCGTACTCTAAGGTGCCGCCTTAGCGTCGGGCCGGGAGGGCAGAAGCCGTGACATTCGGGTTCAGCGGTCGCCGCAGCGGGCAACTGCCCGCGCAGGTCACCAGTTTCGTGGGCAGAACGGCCGAACTGGCCGACGTGGGCAGAACGCTGGAGCGGGCACGGCTCGTCAGCCTCGTCGGCCCGGGCGGGGTGGGCAAGACCCGGCTCGCGCTGCACTCCGCCATCGAGCGCGCCGAGCTGTACGCCGACGGTGTGCGGCTGGTCGAGCTGTCCGGGCTCAAGGACCCCGAGCTGCTGCCGCACACCATCGCCGCCGCCCTCGATCTGCCCGAACAGTGCTCGCGCCCGCGCATAGACCTGGTCGTGGAGTATCTCGCCGAGCGCGAGCTGCTGCTGATCCTGGACACCTGCGAACACGTGCTGGACTCCTGCGCGATGCTCGCCGATCTGCTGCTGCCCGAGGCGCCGGGACTCACGCTGCTGACGACCAGCCGCCAGCCCCTCGACGTCCCCGGCGAGCATGTGCTGACGGTCCCGCCGCTCCCCCTCCCCGGCGAGCCGGGCGAGGGCGACGGCGGCGCGCTGGCCCTGTTCGCCGAACGGGCTGCGGCCGTGGTTCCGGGCTTCACGCTGACGGACGCCAACCGCGCGCAGGCGGTGGCGCTGTGCCGCAGGCTCGACGGCATCCCCCTGGCCATCGAGCTGGCCACGGTGCGGCTGCGCGCCCTGCCCCTGGACGAGCTGGCCGAGCGGCTGGGCGACACCTTCGCGCTGCTGGCCGGTGGCCGTCTCACCACGCTCTCCCGGCACCAGACGCTGCGTACCACCATCGGGTGGAGCCACGAGCTGTGCACCGCGCCGGAGCGGCTGCTGTGGGCACGTCTTTCGGTCTTCGCGGGCACCTTCGAACTGGCGGCCGTCGAGGAGGTGTGCACCGATCCCGAACTGCCGCCAGGCGAGGTGGTGCAGCATCTGATCAGCCTCGTCGACAAGTCCGTCGTGCTCCGCGTCGAGAACGGGGGCACCAGCCGCTACCGGCTGCTGGACACCATCCGCGAGTACGGCGCCGAGTGGCTGGAGTCGCTGGGCGAGACCGCCGCCTGCCGCGACCGCCACATCGCCCACTACCGCGCCCGGCTCCTCGGCTTCGAGCGGCGCTTCCTCTCCTCCCAGCAGTTCCCGCTGCACAGCGCGCTGGCCGACGACCACGACAACCTGCGCGCGGCGCTGGAGTACGCCGTCGAGAACGACGCGCGTACGGAAGACGGGGACGACGGGGAGGACCCCACGGAAGGCGCGTCGGACCACCGTGCCGGGGGGCTCGCGATGACGGCGGCGATGTGGCCCTACTGGACCTGCGGCGGGCTGCTCACCGAGGGCACCTACTGGATGGACAAGGCCCTGGCAGCGCCCCCCTGCGAACGCTCGGGCCCGGACCGCGCCAAGACCCTCGTCTGGTACGGGTTCTTCGCCGTCATGCTCGGCTGCCCCGACGACGCGCTGCCCCGCCTGCACGAGGGCCGCGCGCTCGCCGAGCGCATCGGCGACCGGCTCTCGCACGCCTGGGCCGTCGGCTTCGAGGGAGCGGCGTACAACTTCAGCGGCGACCACGAACGGGCCCTCACCCTGACCGACGAGGCCGTGGCCCTGGCCCGCAAGACCGGCGAGCGGCTGCCCCTGGTGATGGCCTGCTACGCGAAGGGCCTCGCGCACGCCCTGGTGGGGCGCCCCGACGAGGCGCTGGCCGCCTGCGAGGAGGGGCTGCGGGAGCTGGGGCCCGACAGCAGAGAGCGCTGGAACCAGGGCTATCTGCTGATCGTGAAGGGGTTCGCCTACATCTTGCGCGGACAGCGGGAGGAGTGCGCGGAGTCGGCACGCCGCGCCGCGCAGCTCAAGGGCGACATCGGCGACGTCATGGGCGTCGCCTACAGCCTCAGCCTGCTCGCCTGGGTCTCCTCCGAACAGGGCCGCCACCGCCGCGCCGCCTGGCTGCTGGGCGCCTCCCTGGAGCAGTGGCGCGTGTGCGGGGACTCCAGGTTCGGCGGCATCGAGGCGCTGCAACTGGTGTACGCGGCCGTCGAGGCCACGCTCAGGGACGCGCTGGGCGACGAGCGGTTCGAGCGCACGTCGCGGCAGGGCAAGCAGCTCACGCAGGCCCAGGCCGTGCTGCTCGCCGCCAACGACACCGACACGCTTCCCACCGTGCCCCGGCAGCCCCTCCAGTCGGACCGCGCGGACCGTTCGGATCGTTCGGATCGTTCGGACCGCTCCGGTGCCAGGCCGGTGACCGCGTGGGGCGGCGGCGCCGACGGCGCACGCGCCCTCGTCCCCGGCGGCGCGGGCGGCCCCGACGGCGCCGGGTCAGGGGCCGAGGTGCTCACCCGCCGCGAGCGCGAGGTGGCGGGGCTGGTCGCCGAGGGCCTGTCGAACCGGGAGATCGCGGAACGGCTCGTCATCTCGAAGCGCACGGCCGACGCGCATATCGAGCACATCCTCGCCAAGCTGGGCTTCTCCTCCCGCGCCGAGATCACCGCGCTCCTCGGCAGGGACGGCGAGGTACGTACGCGCCATACCTAGGCACTTCCCGGCGCACGTCGAAACGTACGTATACCTATCCCTCCCCCCGACCGATGCCGGGACGGCATCCCCTGGACGACGCTGACGGCAATGGAGGAATCAGCGTTCAGAAGCGGAATCGTGATGCCAGGGATCTTCGGGGGAAGGGCCGTGAGGCAACGGAGCGAACAACCGGAGCGACCAGGTCTGATCGGCCGGGAGGCCGCGACGGAGGGGTTGCTCGGGCTGATGCGGGACTCGCGGCTGGTGACGGTCGTCGGCCCGGGCGGCGTCGGCAAGAGCGCGCTCGCCGCCGAGGCGGTGGAGCGCATCGCCCGCACCGGGCACACCATCGGCACCGTCGATCTGTCCGAACTCAGCGACCCCGACCTGACGCGGCACGCCCTCGTCCACGCCCTGGGCCCCCAGCGGGACGAAGGGCTGGGCGAGCGGCGCACACTGCTCGTCGTCGACCACTGCGAACACCTCGCCGCCGCCTGCGCCGCCGCCATCGGGCGGCTCCTGACGGAGGTGCCGGGGCTGCGCGTCCTGGCCACCTCGCGGCGCAGGCTCGGCACGGCGGGCGAGACGGTGCTGCCGCTGGCCCCGCTCGCCCTGGACGACGCCGTCACCCTGTTCGAGCTGCGGGCCGGTCAGCTCGGCGTACGGCTCGGCTCGGCCGAGGAGGACAGGGTCACCGCCGGGCGCATCTGTCTGCGCCTCGACAGCCTGCCCCTCGCCGTCGGCCTCGCCGCGGGCCAGCTCACCGGCTGCACGCCGCGCGAGCTGCTGGTGCGGCTGTCGCGCGCGGGCGCCTGCCTGGATCTGACGGGCGGCGGCCAGGGCGTGCCCGAGCGGCACCGGACCCTGCGCCGGTGTCACGGGCTGAGCCATGAACTGTGCGCTCCGCAGGAGCGGTTGCTGTGGGCGCGGCTCAGCGCGTTCGAGGGCACGTTCACGCGCTCGGCGGCCGAGACGGTGTGCCACGACAGGCAGTTGCCCAGGTCGGCCGTCGGCCGGACCGTGGAGGGGCTGGTCGGCCAAGGGCTGCTCTCCCATGTGATGGGCAGGCCCGAGCTGATCCGGATGCCGCGCACCGTGCGGGAGTACGGCGCCGAGTGGCTGGCCAGGCTGGGGGAGGAGGCCAGGCTGCTGGAGCGGGTGCTGCTGTGGTCGCGGGGGGCGCTGTGAGGGCGGCGGGCGGGCGCTGAGGGGGCCGTAGGTGGCTCGGGCGGTTCGTACGGGGCGGTACGGAGCTGTACAGGCCCCTACGGTGAGGGCCCTCAGCCCTCCAGCCGTACGACGTCCCGTGCGTCGAAGGTGACGCCGACCGTCTCGCCCGGCTCCGGCGCCTCGCGCAGCCCGCAGGAGGCTTCCAGCACCGGCCCGTCCCCGGGCCGCAGCAGCAGCGTCACGGCCGAGGCGCTGCCGCCCCGGAAGGTGCGGGCCTCCACGGCGCAGCGCAGCCCGTCCTCGGGCGCTGTCAGCCGCACCCCGGTGGGGCGGACGAGCAGCAGGCAGTCGCCCTGCTCCGTACCGCCGGGCACCGGCAGCTTGCCCCAGGGCGTCACGGCGGCCTCGCCCTCCACGGTGGCCGCCACGACGTTGTCAAAGCCCAGGAAGCGCGCCACGAACTCCGAGGCCGGGCGGCGCCACACCTCCAGCGGGGTGCCCGCCTGCGCGACACGCCCGTCGCGCATCACGACGACGCGGTCCGCGAGCGCGAACGCCTCGCCCTGGTCGTGCGTGACGGCGAGGACGGTGGTGCCCAGGCGGTGGAACAGGGCGCGGAGTTCGACGACGAGGCGCTCGCGCAGGCTGCGGTCGAGCTGGCCCAGCGGCTCGTCCAGCATCAGCAGCCGGGGCTGCGGCGCGAGCGCGCGGGCGAGCGCGACGCGCTGCTGCTCGCCCCCGGACAGCGCGGCCACCGCGCGCCGCTGCGCCCCCGGGAGGCCGACGAGGTCGAGGAGTTCGCCGACCCGCGCAGCCGAAGCGGCCTTGTCCGTGCCGTGCATCCGCAGTCCGAAGGCCACGTTGCCGCCGACGTCACGCTGCGGGAAGAGCTGGTGGTCCTGGAACATGAGGCCGACGCCCCGCTTGTGCGGCGGCACCCCCGACTGGTCGCGCCCCGAGAGCAGCACCCTGCCCTCGTCGGCCTCCTGGAGCCCCGCGACGACGCGCAGCAGCGTCGACTTGCCGCTGCCGCTGGGCCCCAGCACGCACACCGTCTCGTGCTCGGCCACTTCAAGGCCGACGGAGTCAAGGGCCGCGCGGTCGCCGAAGCGGACGGTCACTCCGTCCAGACGCAACATCAGAACTCTCCCGAGCGGTCGGTACGGATGCGTTCCAGCGCCAGCAGCGTGCCCGCGCACACCAGCATCAGCAGGGTGCTCAGGGCCATCGCCTGGCCGTAGTTCAGCTCGCCCGCGCGCCCCAGGAAGCGGGCGACGGCGACGGGCAGGGTGGGCGCGTCGGGCCGCGCGATGAACACCGTCGCGCCGAACTCGCCGAGCGAGACGGCGAAGGCGAAGCCCGCCGCGACCAGCAGCGCCCTGCGCACCAGCGGCAGGTCCACCTCGCGCCAGGCCCGCAGCGGCGAGGCCCCCAGCACCGCCGCCGCCTCCCGCAGCCTGGCGTCCACGGCACGCAGCACGGGCAGCATCGTCCGTACGACGAAGGGCACCCCCACCAGCGCCTGCGCCAGGGGGACGAGGATCCAGGAGGAGCGCAGGTCGAGGGGCGGCTCGTCCAGGGCGATGAGGAAGCCGAAGCCGACGGTGACGGCCGAGGTGCCCAGCGGCAGCATGAGCATCGCGTCGAACCCGCGCACCAGCCGCCCGGCCCGCCGGGTGAGCGCCGCCGCGGCGAGCCCGCCGACGGCGAGGGCGATGAGGGTGGCGACGGCCGCGTAGGCGAGGGAGTTGCCGATGGCCTCGACGGGCGCGACGACGAACGTGCCGCCGTCGGACACGGAGCCCAGGGCGCGGTAGAAGCCGAAGCCGTAGCCCTCCGGGGTGTCGAGGGAGCGCTCCACGAGCACGGCGAGCGGCGTCAGGACCAGCAGCACGGTCGGCGTCAGCACGGACCACAGCAGCGTCCACTGGCCCGCGCCCGAGGGGCGGCGCGCGGTCTGCTCCGCGGGGACCAGCCGCAGCGCGGACTCCCGCCTGCGCACGGACCACGCGTGCACACCGAGGAGCGCGGCCACGGCGGCGAACTGCGTCAGGGTGAGGACGGCGGCGACGGGCAGGTCCAGCAGGGCCGCGGTCTGGCGGTAGATCTCCACTTCGAGGGTGGCGTAGCGGGGTCCGCCGAGGACCTGGATGACGCCGAAGGAGGTGAAGGTGAACAGGAAGACGATCAGTGCCGCCGCGCCGACGGACGGTGCCAGCGCGGGCAGGGTCACCCGGCGCCACGCGGCGAAGCGGCCCGCGCCCAGCACCCGCGCGGCCTCCTCCTGGCGCGGGTCGAGCTGGGACCAGAGTCCGCCGACGGTGCGCAGGACGACCGCGTAGTTGAGGAAGACGTGCGCGAGGAGGATGGCCCACACGCTGGTGTCCAGCCGCACCCCGAACCACTCGTCGAGCAGCCCGCCGCGCCCCAGGAGCGCCAGGAAGGCCGAGCCCACGACGACGGTGGGCAGCACGAACGGCACCGTCAGCACGGCGCGCAGCAGTTGCTTGCCGGGGAAGGCGAAGCGCGCGAAGACGTAGGCGCCGGGGAGCGCCAGGGCGAGCGTCAGCGCGGTCGAGGCGCCCGCCTGCCAGAGCGTGAACCACAGGACGCGCAGCACGTCGGGGTCGCCGAGCACCTGGCCGAGCCGCCCCACGTGCCACTGCCCGTCGGGGCGGAGCCCTCGGCCGACGATGGCGACGACGGGGTAGGCGAAGAAGAGCGCGAAGAACGCGGCGGGCACAGCCATGAGCCCGAGCCGCGTCCAGGTGGCGCGCGCGCCCGCGCCCCTGCCCGCTGCTACTTCACGACGAGCGAGGTCCACGACTTGATCCACTGCTCGCGGTGCGCGGCGATCCGCTCCGGTGCCAGCGCCGCCGGGTCGTCGACGGTCTCCCCGTACTTGGTGAACAGCTCCGGTACCTCGGCGTCGTCACGGACCGGGTTCACGAACATCTGAAGCGGCATGTCCTCCTGAAACCTCTTGCTGAGGAGGAAGTCCAGCAGCGCCTTGCCGCCCTTCTCGTTCCCCGCGCCCTTGAGCAGCCCGGCGAACTCGGTCTGCCGGAAGCAGGTGTCCTTCGCGATGCCGGTCGGCGCCTGAGCGGGCCGCGGCTTCTTGTCCAGTACCTCGACCGGGGGACTGGAGGCGTACGAGACGACGAGCGGCCTGTCCCCCTTGCCCTTGCCGCCGCGCGAGCCGGAGAACCGGTCGTTGTACGCCTGCTCCCAGCCGTCGGTGACCTCGACCCCGTTGGACCTGAGCTTCTTCCAGTAGTCCTGCCAGCCGTCGTCGCCGTACTTGTCGACGGTGGCGAGGAGGAAGCCGAGGCCGGGCGAGGACGTGGCGGCGTTCGGGGTGACCAGGAGGTTCTTGTACGCGGGCTTCGTGAGGTCGTCCAGCGTCCTGGGCGGGTCGAGCTTCTTCTTCTCGAAGTACGCGCGGTCGTAGTTGACGCAGATGTCGCCGGTGTCGATGGGCGTGACCCGGTGCTTTTCCGCGTCGAGCTGGAGCTTCTCGGGGACCTTGTCGAGGTCCTTGGCGCGGTAGGGCGCGAAGACGCCCTCGTCGAGGGGGCGCGAGAGGAGCGTGTTGTCGACGCCGAAGAAGACGTCACCCTGGGGGTTGCCCTTGTTGAGCACCGCCTGGTTGACGGCGGCGCCCGCGTCGCCGCCGCGCAGGACGTCGACCTTGTAGCCGGTCTTCTTCGTGAACTCCTTGAGCACGGACTTCGAGGCCGCGAAGGAGTCGTGGGTCACGAGAGTGACCGTCTTGGAGCCGCCGCTCCCGGACTCCCCGCCGCAGGCGGCGAGGGTGCCCACGAGGGCGAGGACGACGGTGACGGCGGCAGCGGTGTGCCGCGCGGACTTGTGCATGCTGATCATTCGACTTCCTACCCGGCATGACCCGGGCGAGGTTCGAGGGTCTGCGGTGACGCGACGTCCGCGTCCGCACTCTCAGCGCTGTGAGCGCTCCCCTGTCGGTGTGTTGTGGGCGGTGCCGATACTCATCGGCCGCCTTCGGTGGCACGGCCGGTGAGTATCGACACCTTTTCGAACAGTATCAGCGTCGGGGCACGAGAGGACGGCCCCGGAGGGGTCAGCGCTCGGTGGCGGCGAGCTGTCCGCAGGCGCCGTCGATCTCCTGGCCGCGGGTGTCCCGTACGGTCACGGGCACGCCGTGCGAGGCGAGGGTCCGCACGAACTCGGCCTCGTCCTCGGGGCGCGAGGCGGTCCACTTGGAACCGGGCGTCGGGTTGAGCGGGATCAGGTTGACGTGCACCCGCTTGCCCTTGAGCAGCCGCCCGAGCAGGTCGGCGCGCCACGCCTGGTCGTTGATGTCCTTGATCAGCGCGTACTCGATGGAGATACGGCGCCCGGACTTGGCCGCATACTCCCAGGCCGCGTCCAGCACCTCGCGGACCTTCCAGCGGGTGTTGACGGGGACGAGGGTGTCGCGCAGCTCGTCGTCAGGCGCGTGCAGCGAGACGGCGAGGCGGCACTTGAAGCCCTCGTCGGCGAAGCGGAGCATCGCGGGGACGAGGCCGACGGTGGACACGGTGATCCCGCGCTGCGAGAGGCCGAGCCCGTCGGGCTCGGGGTCCGTCAGCCGCCGGATGGCGCCGACGACGCGCTTGTAGTTGGCGAGCGGCTCGCCCATGCCCATGAAGACGATGTTGGACAGGCGCGCGGGCCCTCCCCCAGAGCCTCCGGCCTGGGAGGTACCCCCTGGCACCTCCCCGTCGCGCAGCGCCCGGATGCCGTCGACGATCTGGTGCACGATCTCGGCCGTCGACAGGTTCCGGTCCAGCCCCGCCTGGCCCGTCGCGCAGAACGGGCAGTTCATGCCGCAGCCGGCCTGCGAGCTGATGCACATGGTGGCCCGGTCCGGGTACCGCATCAGCACGGACTCGACCAGCGTCCCGTCGTGCAGCTTCCACAGCGTCTTACGGGTGGTGTCGTCGTCACAGCTGATGTGCCGCACCACGCTCATCAGCTCCGGCAGCAGCTCGGCCGCCAGCTTCTCGCGCGCCGCGGCCGGAACGTCGGTCCACTCCGCGGGGTCATGGACCAGCCGCGAGAAGTAGTGCCGCGAGATCTGCTTGGCACGAAACGGCTTCTCCCCCACCGCGGCAACCGCCTCACGGCGCTCCTCGGGAGTGAGATCAGCAAGATGCCGCGGCGGCTTCTTGGCCCCGCGCGGCGCGACGAAAGTGAGTTCTCCGGGTGCAGGCATGGTCCATCCAGTGTGGCAGACGGGGGAGGGTGTCCCTGGCCCCGCGCGGGGTGGGGGCGATCACCCCGGGACGGCGGCACCGCTCGTCTCAGCGCCTGCCGCGCGCGGGCGCACCGCCGCTGCGAGCGCGGGTCGGGGCGAGAGGCGGGCGGGTCGCCGACGTGGGCATCGTGCCCCGGGAGGGGCCTCCCCTGGCGCGCGTCGGGCTGTGCGCGCGGACGGCCGTGGCGTTGACAGGCGAAGCGACCGCTGACGCCTGGCCGGAGCCCGGGCTCGCCGGGTTGACCCTCGCCTGGGCCGCCCGCTGGGTGCTCGGGAACTCCGCCTCGCTCGCCGGAGACGCCGTCCCGCTCTGCGGGTCCTGTTTGCCCTGTGCGCGCTGCGCTTCGCGGGCTTCCTTCCCGGCCACCGCCGCTCGGGCCCGCTCATCGGCCGCGAAGCTCTTCGCCTCTTCGTAGTCCTGGTCCCGCACCGCCCACCGCCTGTGGGACTCGGCCGCGTCCGCGGCGTGCCCCCGGCTCCCCGGGTTGTCCGCCGCCCGCTGCTGGGTCTCCAGTACCTGCGTCGCCTCCATGGTGGCGAGGTTCTTGGTCAGGCCAACCTCGATGGCCTCTTCCTTCGCGCGCTCCTGGTGCCATGCCTGAAGGTCCGCCGCCTGCCCGTCGACGGCCTCCTGCGCCTCGACGGCCTGCGCCTCGTCGGCAGACTCGGGCTGCTGCGGCAGGTAGCGCTCGACGGACTCCGGGAGAACGCGCTTGGCCGTGGGATCGTGCGAGGGGCGCTGGGACGCGAGGTGCTCCGACCCGAGGCGCTCGGACGGCGGCTTCGGCGAGAAGCGCTTCGCAGGCGGCTCACCTTGCGAGGAGGGCGCACGCTCCTGAACAGACACCCTTGTCCCCTTTCCCGTTCCCGCTTTCCCGTTCCCGCGAGCTGTCGTACAGCGGTGCCGCCTGCCCGGCACGTCTCCTACGGGACTACGGGACCTGGGCGGGAGCGGTTCACACGCCCCCACCGGCACCAACGCGCACAGCCCAGCCCCACCGCCCCGCCCACGCAGAACCGGAGAGGATCAGCCAGCGCCCACGAACACCACGAACAGCAGCCACACCACGGGCGCCGTCGGCAGCAGGGAGTCGAGGCGGTCCATGATGCCGCCGTGGCCGGGCAGCAGTGTGCCCATGTCCTTGATGCCCAGGTCCCGCTTCATCATCGACTCCCCCAGGTCACCCAGCGTCGCGCTCGTCGCGACCGCGAGGCCCACCAGGAGCCCCTGCCACCAGGTGCCGTCGTCGATCAGGAACTGCATGCACAGGGCGCCCGCCGCCATGGCGAAGGCGATGGCGCCGACGAGCCCCTCCCTGGTCTTGCCGGGGCTGATGCGCGGCGCCAGCTTGTGCGTGCCGAAGCGCCAGCCCACCGCGTACGCGCCCGTGTCGCTGACGACCGTCAGCAGCAGGAACGTCAGCACCCGCCACGGGCCGTCGTCGGCGGCCAGCATCAGCGCGACGAACGTGGCCAGAAAGGGGACGTAGAACGCCGCGAAGACGCCCGCGGTGACGTCTCGCAGGTAGTCGTGCGGAGACTCGGTCATCCGCCAGACGAGGACGGCCAGCGCGGTCAGCGCCATGGCGACCCAGGCGCCGTCCGCGCCCCGTACGTATCCCGCGACGATCATCGCCGCACCGCCCACGGCGAGCGGCACCAGCGGCGCCTTGATGTCCTTGCGCTCGGCGAAGCGCGAGGTGAGTTCCCACAGGCCGACCACGACGGCGACGACGATGACGCCGACGAAGACCGGCTTGTAGACGAAGAGGGAGGCGAGGACCACCGCGCCGAGGCCGAGGCCGACCCCTATCGCGGCCCCCAGATCGCGGCCGGCGCGCTTCTTGCCGCTACGGGGTGCGTCGGCCGCGGGCGCCTGCGCGTCGGCGCCCGCTCCCCCGTGCGCCAGGGCGCTGCCGTCTCCGGCGCCCCCGGCGGAACCGTTCACATGGCCGTCAGCGGACCCGTACCCGGGCCCCTCCACGTACCCGCCCATGGGCGCGCCCGTGGACGGATCGTGCTGGTCAGGGCGGCCGGAGCCGCCGTGGTGGTCGGGGCGGCGCTGACGGCCGCCGGGGGAGTGGCGGTCGTCGTCCTGTCCGCCACCGCCAAGGCTGCCGGGACCCCCTGGGTCGGACACGATGGGCATACGCCGAGTCTGCGACGCGTCGCCGCCCTCGTGCGCGGGACCCGCCGGTGCGGCGGGCCCCTGGTCGGGAGGACCCCGGAATCCGGCGCTCGGCGGCGGAGCTCCCCAGGATGAGTCGTTCACGGATTGCAGCCTTAGACCTTGACCTTGGACCTCAGCGAACTCTGAACTCAGACCTCAAGCAGCTCCGACTCCTTGTGCTTGAGCAGCTCGTCGATCTGCGCCACGTACTTGGACGTGGTGTCGTCGAGTTCCTTCTCCGCGCGACGGCCCTCGTCCTCGCCGACGTCGCCGTCCTTGATGGCCTTGTCGATGGTCTCCTTGGCCTTGCGGCGGACGCTGCGGACGGAGATCTTCGCGTCCTCGCCCTTGCTCTTCGCGACCTTGATGAACTCCTTGCGGCGCTCCTCGGTCAGCTCGGGGAACGTCACCCGGATGAGGTGGCCGTCGTTCGACGGGTTGACGCCCAGGTCGGAGTCGCGGATCGCCTGCTCGATGTTGCGCAGCGCGCTCTTGTCGAACGGGGTCACCACCGCCATGCGCGGCTCCGGCACCGAGAACGACGCCAGTTGGTTGATGGGAGTCAGCGTGCCGTAGTACTCCGCCACGATCTTGTTGAACATCGCCGGGTGCGCACGCCCTGTACGAATCGCGGCGAAGTCCTCCTTGGCGACGACGACCGCCTTCTCCATCTTCTCCTCGGCTTCGAGGAGGGTCTCTTCGATCACCACGTGCTCCTGGTTCGATGAATGAGCGTTGCGAATAGCCCTGATGCCTGCACGGTGTCCGACCGGCAGGCGGTTGTCCATCCCCGTGCCGTGCCCTTCCGCAGGCACGGTGTTGCCGAACGCGCCGAACGCGCCGGACCGTCAGTGGCGGTCCTTCAGCGGCGAACCGTCAGTACCGGCCCGCCAGTACCGGCCCGTCAGTACCGGACCTTCCATACTGACCGTAAGTGCTGACTGTCGGTGCCGGACCTCAGTGGCGGGTGCCCTGGTTGCTCACCAAGGTGCCGATCTTCTCACCCTTCACCGCGCGAGCGATATTGCCCTCGGCGAGCAGTTCGAAGACCAGGATGGGCAGTTTGTTGTCGCGGCAGAGCGTAATGGCCGTGGCGTCGGCGACCTTGAGGTCCCTCGTGATGACCTCGCCGTACTCCAGGGCGTCGAACTTCACCGCGTCGGCGTTCTTCGCCGGGTCGGAGTCGTAGACCCCGTCCACGCCGTTCTTGCCCATCAGCAGCGCCTCGGCCTCGATCTCCAGGGCGCGCTGCGCGGCGGTGGTGTCGGTGGAGAAGTACGGCATGCCCATGCCCGCGCCGAAGATGACGACGCGTCCCTTCTCCAGGTGCCGTACGGCGCGCAGCGGGATGTACGGCTCCGCGACCTGCCCCATGGTGATGGCGGTCTGGACGCGGGAGTCGATGCCCTCCTTCTCTAGGAAGTCCTGGAGGGCGAGGCAGTTCATGACCGTGCCGAGCATGCCCATGTAGTCGGAGCGTGCCCGGTCCATGCCGCGCTGCTGAAGCTCCGCGCCGCGGAAGAAGTTGCCGCCGCCGATGACGACGGCGATCTCCGCGCCGTCGCGGACGACCGAGGCGATCTCACGGGCGACCTTGTGCACGACGTCGGGATCGACACCGAGGCCCCCGCCCCCGGCGAACGCCTCGCCGGACAGCTTCAGCAGAAACCGTCGCCTTCCGCCGCGGCCGACGCCGACGCCGTCCTTGTCGGTTTCGGTGTCCTTGCTCATGAGTTCTCCTCGTGCATCGTGCACAGACGAAGGAGGCCATTGCCGTCGGATCCCCGCAGGTTCCCTTTCCGGCAATGGCCTCCTCGTCACAACTGCCCTGTGCCCGACCTTATCGGGCGCGTACCGCGTCCCGCGGCACGACCTGCTCGCCGTGCGTGCGCGGGGCGGCGTGCGACGTACGTGGTCGTACGGTCGTACGGGGTGTACGGGGTGTACGGGGTGTCGTCAGGCGCCGACGCGGAAGCGGGCGAAGCCCTTCAGCGTGACACCGGCCTCGTCCAGGATCTTCTGGACGGACTTCTTGTTGTCCTTGGCGAAGGGCTGGTCCAGGAGAGCGTTCTCCTTGAAGAAGCCCGTGACCCGGCCCTCGACGATCTTCGGCAGCGCCTGCTCCGGCTTGCCCTCCTCGCGGGCGGTCTCCTCGGCGATACGGCGCTCGTTCTCGACCGTCTCGGCGGGGATGTCCTCACGGGAGAGGAACTTCGGGGAGAAGGCCGCGATGTGCTGCGCGACGTCCTTCGCGATCTCGGCGTTCTCCTTGTCCAGCTCGACGAGGACGCCGACCTGCGGGGGCAGGTCCGGGCTGGTGCGGTGCAGGTACGAGCCGACGTAGCCACCGGAGAACTGCGCGAAGCGGTCGAGGACGATCTTCTCGCCGAGGGTGGCGTTGGCCTCGTCGACGAACGCCTGGACCGTCTTGCCGGGCTCGATCTCGGAGGAGCGGAGGGCCTCGATGTCGGCCGGGGAGGTCGCGGCGACGTGCGCGGCGATGGCCTCGGCGGCGGCGACGAACTTGTCGCCCTTGGCGACGAAGTCGGTCTCGCACTTCAGCTCGACGAGCACGCCGGAGGTGTTGTCGTCGGCGATGAGGGCCACGACCGCGCCGTTCTCGGCGGTACGGCTCTCGCGCTTGGCGACGCCCTTCTGGCCCTTGACGCGGAGGATCTCGACAGCCTTGTCGACGCTGCCCTCGGCCTCGTCCAGCGCCTTCTTGCAGTCCATCATGCCGGCACCGGTGAGCTCACGGAGCTTCTTGACGTCAGCGGCGGTGTAGTTCGCCATGGTCTGTGAATCTCTTCTCGAAAAGTCGATGAGGATGGTCGGTCTGCTCGGAGTGCGGCGGGGCCGGGCAGATCGGGAGCGGGTCCCAGGTGCTCCACGGTGATACGGCGGGGACTGATCGCCCCCGCCGTATCACCTGTCACGCATGAGCGTGGAAGCAGCTCGCCTGCGGTGAGTCAGCCCTGCTCGGCGGACTTCTCGTCGGCCTGCTCGGCGTCGGCGGCCTTCTCGGTCTCGGGCGAGGACTGCACCTCGGCCTCGGCCTCGGGCTGCGCGGCCTCGGCTGCGGGGGCCTCGGTCGCCGCGGGCTTCTCGGCGTCCTCGGGCTTCTCCGCCTTCTCGCCCTCCAGCAGCTCGCGCTCCCACTCGGCCAGCGGCTCGGCGGGCTTCTCGCCGCCCTTGGCGGCCTCGGCGGCACCGGAGCGGGCGATGAGGCCCTCGGCGACGGCGTCGGCGATCACGCGGGTCAGCAGCGTGACGGAGCGGATCGCGTCGTCGTTGCCCGGGATCTTGTAGTCGACCTCGTCGGGGTCGCAGTTGGTGTCGAGGATCGCGACCACCGGGATGTTGAGCTTGCGCGCCTCACCGACGGCGATGTGCTCCTTCTTGGTGTCCACGATCCAGACGGCGCTGGGCACCTTCTGCATCTCGCGGATACCACCGAGGGTCTTCTCCAGCTTCGCCTTCTCGCGGGAGAGGACGAGCAGCTCCTTCTTGGTGAGGCCGGAGGCGGCCACATCCTCGAAGTCGATCTGCTCAAGCTCCTTCAGGCGCTGAAGGCGCTTGTAGACGGTCGAGAAGTTGGTCAGCATGCCGCCGAGCCAGCGCTGGTTCACGTAGGGCATGCCCACGCGGGTGGCCTGCTCGGCGATGGCCTCCTGGGCCTGCTTCTTCGTGCCGACGAACATGATGGAGCCGCCGTGGGCGACGGTCTCCTTGACGAACTCGTAGGCGCGGTCGATGTACGACAGCGACTGGAGCAGGTCGATGATGTAAATGCCGTTGCGCTCGGTGAAGATGAAGCGCTTCATCTTCGGGTTCCAGCGGCGGGTCTGGTGCCCGAAGTGGACGCCGCTCTCCAGCAGCTCCCGCATCGTGACGACGGCCATGGCCGTTCTCCTTGAGGTACTCGGTTGTCGTCAGCGACGGCCCGGTCGGCCGCCGCTTGCCTGACGCCCCTGACGCGCAATGCCGGGGAAATGCCTGGTGAAGGGCCTTCCCGAGGACCGAGATGCGCGGCCACCGGGTGAGGGTGGCGGGGCGTGCGAAGTCAGCCCGGTCACCCGGGCCGCACTCAGCAGTGTACGGGACCGCGGAAGTGTGCCGCGCCCCCACGGCAGGCCGCCCCCGGACGCGGGGGTGTGCGTGCCGTGTGACGAGTCTGTGCAGATCGCCTCCGGCGGGCCTCCCGTGGCTCCCCCGCGCGGAGTCCGCCCGTCCCCCTCGCGGGTGACGGCGTTGTCCACATCCGCCCGGTCGTCCACGGAAATTCTCCATGATCCCTGCCGTCGGCCGGGACGCGGGACGGTCTGCCCATGAGCCCGCCCACGCACCTGCCCATGAGGCCGTTCACGCATCTGCCCCTGCGCCCGTCCAGGAGCGGCGGAGGGCTGACGCCCCGCGCGGAGCGCGCCGCGCCGAGACCGCGCCGCGCACGTCCCGCGCTGATCACGCCCGTGATCGCCCTCACGCTGTGCCTCATGGCGGCCGCGGTGCTCTTCGCGCGGGTTCCGCCTGCGCGAGCGGAGGCTGCGGAGCCCGCGAAGGCCGCCCCAGTGGCCGACGGGGAGGCCAGGCCGGACAGGGGTGACCGGGCATGGCCGGTCGAGGGCGCTCACAGAGCACTGCGACCGGTGGTCGTCCGGGGCTGGGAGCTCCCTCCCGAGCCGTGGGCGGCCGGTCATCGCGGGGTGGACCTGACCGCACGCCCCGGCCAAGCGGTCCGCGCCGCCGCACCCGGCAGGGTCGTCTTCGCGGGCAAGGTGGCGGGCAGAGGCGTGATCTCGGTCCAGCTCACAGGCTCGGGCAGCCCGCCCCTCCGCACCACCTATGAACCCGTGCGCCCGTCAGCGCGCAAGGGCGACCGCGTGAGCGCGGGCGAAGAGGTCGGCAGGCTGGCCCCCGGCCCGTTCCACTGCGAGGAGGGCTGCCTCCACTGGGGACTTCTGCGCGGCGATCGCTACCTCGACCCCCTCAGCCTGCTGCCGTACGCCCTGCTGAGGGGAGGCGCCGCACGCCTCCTCCCCGTGTTCGGGGTTCCCCTGCCCCCGTCGCGGGGCCCTGGGCGAGGGGCGCCGCCACTGGAACCGGGGCTGGCCCACGCCTCGGCGGCGGGGCGGACGGGAGGGGATGATGCCACGTCGACGGTGCCCCTGGCAGCCTCGGCGGCAGCCCTGTGCGGGACGGCGCTGTGGGCGCACGCACGCCTCGTACGGGGATGCGGGATGCGCGGCGCGAGGGCGGGAACACGCGTCGCGGGGGCCGGACGCGGCCGGGTCAGGCCCCGGCCTCGGGCCGGAACCTCCACAGCCGAAGAGGACACCCGGGCATCGGCCGGGCAGGAGGGGCAGGGCGGGAAGGTCAGCCGCGGACGCCTCGGAGGGCCATCGACACGGCGGCCTCCGTGATCTGCGCGGGATCCTCCGCGGCTCCCAGCTCGATGCGTCGCACCGCGGCATCCACCACGCCCTGCAACAGCATCGCGGCCAGCCTGGGCTGCTCGTGCCCGAGGGCGCCGAGGGCCTCGACGACCATGGCGATCAACCCGCCGTGCGCGGCGCGGATCTTCTCCCGCGCCCCCGCGTCCAGCTCTCCCGCGGAGATGGCGACGACGGCGCGGTGCCGACGGTCGCCGACGAGGGCGAGCTGTCGTCTCACGTACGCCTCGATCTGGGCCTCCGGCGTCCCCGCGGCGGCCATCGCGGCCTCGACCTCGGCCGCCCAGACCGGGAAGTCGACCGCGCACAGTTCCTCGACGACGGCCGCCCGGGAGCGGAAGTACTCGTAGACGGAGGAGCGCGCGAGACCCGTGCGCTGGGCGAGGGCGGGGAAGGTCAACGCCTCCGTACCGCCTTCGGACAGCAGCGAGCGGGCAGCGTCCAGCAGAGCCGCGCGCTGCATGGTGCGGTGCTCGGCCACAGAGGCCGCTCGAATCCTGGGCACCCCCCTACCTTACGGAGAGCAGTACCGATTCAGCGACCCACGTCGGCAAGCTTGGCGCGCAATTGCAGGACGGACTTGGTGTGGATCTGGCTCACCCGGCTCTCGGTGACCCCGAGAACCTGGCCGATTTCCGCCAGTGTGAGTCCTTCGTAGTAGTAGAGCGTGACCACCGTTTTCTCCCGCTCCGGAAG
Organism: Streptomyces daliensis; assembly: GCF_054782395.1. Classification (NCBI taxonomy): domain Bacteria; kingdom Bacillati; phylum Actinomycetota; class Actinomycetes; order Kitasatosporales; family Streptomycetaceae; genus Streptomyces; species Streptomyces daliensis. The sequence continues at coordinate 65,160 of NZ_BAAGSO010000007.1, forward strand.
GGTGTTGATCGCGCGGGCCAGCAGCCTGCGCAGCTCGCGGTCCTCGGCGACCTCGACCGGATTGTCGGCGGCCGTGTCCTCCAGGGTGTCCATCAGGCTGAGCCGGTCGCCGCCCTCGCCTCCCGCGTGGAGGAGTTCCTCCAGGGCGACGACATTGGCCAGTGACAACTGGCTGAAAACGCCGTGCAGTTCCTCCAGCGGAATGTCCATCTCCGCCGCGACCTCCGCCTCGGAGGGACTGCGTCGCAGGCTGGCCTCCAGCGTCGCGTAGGCGCGCTCGACCGCGCGGGCCTTCTGGCGCACGGACCTGGGGATCCAGTCCAGGGCGCGCAGCTCGTCGATCATGGCGCCGCGGATCCTGGTGATCGCGTACGTCTCGAACTTGATGGAGCGGCCGGGGTCGAACTTCTCGATCGCGTCGATCAGCCCGAAGACGCCGGAGGACACGAAGTCCGCCTGTTCCACATTGGGCGGCAGCCCCACACTGACGCGCCCCGCGACGTACTTCACCAGCGGCGAGTAGTGCAGGATCAACTGCTCCCGCAGCTTGTCGTCGCCCGTGGTCTTGTACGCCCGCCACAGCTTGTCCAGCGCGGTGGGAGCAGCACTGGACACGGCGTCATCGACTGCGGTCGGTGCCGCGCCAGGGGCGGTGCGGTCAGACCCGGAGATGTGCTGGGGCATTCGTCGCCTTGTGTCATTTCTGCCGAGGAGGGCGTTAAGGGGAGAAGTCGTGATCGTGTGTCACTTTCAGACTCGATGTGAGCGTAGCGTGACTAAGCCGTCGCAGTGCGCGATGTGCGTTCGGTCTGGCATGCGCAGATACGTTCCGCTGCCCGCACGCCGGTGTGACGAGCACGCCAGCGCCCACCACAGGCGTCCGGGGTATGGGGCGGGCGGGCAAACGCATGCGTATCACCTTTTCACTCGATATCCACTGGTCAAGCACCCGTTTATCACTCGTTGGTGTTTCCGTCCCTCCTCCGTGCCAACTGCCAGCCCTCGCCGGTGCGTTCGACGAAGCCCAGGGCGCGCAGCTCATGGAGGCGTACGAGGGTGACCTCGCCCGCCACACCCGCCGCCCGGGCCAGGGTGAGGGGATCACTGGCGCCCCGCGCGGGCATCGCCTCCAGCACGCGTGCGGCCTCCTGGGGCAGGGCGTCCCGTGGCAGATCGGCTCCGCGCCGCGCGGGGGCCAGCTCCCCCATGTCCCCGACGAGTTCGATCACTTCCGGCGCATCGGTGACCACGAAGCTCTCCTCCTCCCGGAGGAGCCCGTGCACCCCCGCCGACAGCGACGAGGTGACCGGCCCCGGCGTCCCCATCACCAGCCGCCCCATGCGCCGCGCCGACCGCGCCGTCACCAGCGCACCGCTGCGCAGCGCCGCCTCGACGACGACGGTGCCCCGGGTCAGGGCGGCGATCACCCTGTTCCGCAGCACGAAACGGCTCCGTGTCGGGTGGTCGCCCGGCGGCAACTCCGCGAGGAGCAGGCCCTCTTCCCCGATGCGCCGGATCAGCGCCCCGTGCCCGGGCGGATACGCCACATCGACCCCGCAGGCCAGCACGCACGCCGTCGGCCCGCCCCCGGCCAGCGCGCCCCGGTGTGCGGCGCCGTCGATCCCGTACGCGCCACCCGACACCACCGTCCACCCGCGCCCCGCCAGTCCGGAGCCCAGCACAGCGGCGACATGCGCGCCGTAGTCCGTGCAGGCCCTGGATCCCACCACCGCGACCGACCGCAGCGCCCAGAACCGCAGTGAGGGCTCGCCGCGCACCCATATCCCGAACGGGCGGGCGTCGGCAAGATCGTCGAGCTGCGCCGGCCACTCCGCGTCCCCGGGGCACAGAAAGCGTCCCCCGACGGCCCGCACCCTCTCCAGATCGGCTTCGGGCTGCCCCTCCTCAGCCCGCCTGGCCCGTATCCGCAGCCCCGACCAGCGCCGCTCGCTCGCCCCGTCCAGCGGCGCACCCTCACCGGTCAGTGCGTCCACGACCTCCCGCGCGCCGTAGGTCCGCAGCCAGCCCCCTACCAGTTCGTCACCCGGTTCCGCGATCCGCGTCAGCGCGGCACGGGCGAGCCTGTCCCCCTCGTCGTGACCGGTCATACGGGGCTCCCGGCCCGTGGGGCGCCACGGCGGATGCCCGTGCGCAGTTCCAGCGCCCAGTTGACGTCCTGCTCCGTCGGGCGGTCGTGGCCCGCGAGATCGGCCACCGTCCAGGCCACGCGCAGCACCCGGTCCAGGCCGCGCGCGGTCAGGAGCCCGCGCTCCATGTCCTCCTCCGCGTGACCGAGCGCACCCGGCACGACGGGCCAGCGGGTGCGCAGCTCATGCCCTGGCACCTCGCTGTTGGTCGTCCAGGGCGTCTGCGCGTAACGCGCGGCGGCCCGCTCGCGCGCGGCCAGGACGCGCTCCGCGACGACGGCCGTGGACTCCGCCGTGCCCTCGTGGGAGACCAGCTCAGCGCGGGAGAGGGGCGCGACCTGGATGCGCAGATCGACGCGGTCCATCAGCGGCCCGGACAGCCTCGCGCGATAACGCCTGACGGAGGCGGGCCCGCACTCGCATCCTTCGTCCCGTATGCCGTGCCGCCCGCAGGGACAGGGGTTCGCCGCGAGGACCAGCAGGAACCGTGCCGGCATCCGCAGCATTCCGGCCGCCCTGGCCACGACGACGTGCCCGGACTCCAGGGGCTGGCGCATCGCGTCGAGCACACGGACACTGCATTCGGCCGCCTCGTCCAGGAACAGCACTCCGTGGTGCGCCAGCGAGACCGCGCCGGGATGCGGCAGTCCGCTGCCGCCGCCGACGAGCGCCGCCATCGTCGCCGAGTGGTGCGGCGCGCAGTACGGCGGCCTGGCCACGAGCGGCTGCCCCGGAGGCAGCAGCCCGGCCACCGAGTGGACCGCGGTGACCTCCAGCGACTCCTTCGAGCTGAGCGGTGGCAGCAGCCCGGGCAGGCGCTCGGCCAGCATCGTCTTGCCCGCCCCCGGCGGCCCCTTGAAGAAGATGTGGTGCCGCCCCGCCGCCGCGACCTCCAGGGCCCGCCTGGCCTCGGACTGACCGGCCACGTCCCGCATGTCCATCAGATGCTCCCCGCGCCCCATGCCCAGGCCGGCCGCGGGCACGGAGAGCCCCGCGACGAACGGGTCCGGACGCCCCTCCTCCACCGGGGTGTCCTCCTCCGGCACCGGCTCGTCGGTGAGCAGCGCGATGAGCTGCCGGAGGCTGCGGACGCCCAGCACGGTGACGTCCGGAACCAGGGAAGCCTCGGCAGCTGCCGCCTCGGGCACGACGACACGGCGATACCCCGCGTCCGCCGCCGCCAGCACGGCGGGGAGGACGCCCCGGACGGGGCGCACCATGCCGTCGAGCCCCAGCTCGCCGATCATCATCAGATCGGCGATGGAGCGCGGATCGATCCGCTCGGCCGCGGCGAGGACGGCGCAGGCGACGGCGATGTCGAACCCGCTGCCGCTCTTGGGCACTGAGGCGGGACTGAGCCCCACGGTCAGCTTCTTCTGCGGCCACTCAGCGCCCGAGTTGACCACCGCGGCCCGCACCCGGTCCCTGCTCTCGGTCAGGCTCTTGTCCGGCAGCCCCACCAGCGTGAACGTGGCGACTCCCGGCTCCAGATCCGCCTGGACCTCGACGGGGACGCCCTCCACGCCGACGAGCGCCACCGAGCACGTGCGCGCGAACCCCATCTCAGGCCACCCCCTTCGCGTGCTGCACCAGCGGCGCCCCGCGGTCGGGGAGCAGCACCCCGACGAGATCGATCCGCACCCCGCCACGCGGCGGAGCGCCGTACCGCGCGACCCACCGCTCGCTCAGCCAGCGCGAGGCGAGCCGCCGCAGCCGGGCGGCCTTGGCCGGGGTGAGTGCGGCCATCGGATGTTCGTACGTCCCGTGCCGACGGGCACGGCGGGTCTTGACCTCACAGATCACCAGGGCGTCCGCGTCCCGGGCGACGATGTCCACCTCGCCCTCGACGCAGCGCCAGTTGCGCTCGAGAACGGCCATTCCTGTCTCACGCAGCCGCCTGGCTGCCAGATCCTCGCCGTAACGACCGAGTGCTCCACGGGCGCTCATGCGCACCACCTCCGTCACTGACTGTGACGGCAGCGGAGGCGACTCAGGGATCTTGGAGGTTTTCCGGGGACAACCCGGCGACTGTGGAAAACGCCCTCACCGTTGTGGGTGAGGGCGAAGGCGGACCGGAACCGAGTCTGGGACTGGGACCGGGCGGGACAGGCGGCTCGGCGCGCGGCTCAGCCGTTGAAGCCGGAGTCCTCCGGGAGATCGAGGTCGCTCTTGTTCAGCTCCTCGATATTCACGTCCTTGAACGTGAGCACGCGGACCTGCTTCACGAACCGCGCCGGCCTGTACATGTCCCAGACCCAGGCGTCGGCCATCGAGACCTCGAAGAACACCTCACCCTGTACCGAGTGCACCTGCATCTCGTAGTCGTTGGTGAGATAGAAACGCCGCTCCGTCTCGATCACGTACTTGAACAGACCGACGACGTCCCGATACTCCCGGTAGAGCTTCAGCTCCATCTCGGTCTCGTACTTTTCGAGGTCCTCGGCGCTCATGGCATGTTCCCCTTCAGCCGTGCGTCCCCCCATTGTGCGTCAGTCCCGACCGCCTCGTCCGGCCCGCCGCGCGATCGGCCCGTACGCGGCTCCGGCCAGGATCAGCACAGCGCCCGCGACGGTCGCGATCGCGACCGGCCGGAGCGGGCCCTGTTCCGAGATTCCGCCGGGCATGGCGGCGAAGCCTCCGGGCCGCGCCAGCATCCCGAACCCGTCCATGGGCCACGCCACGGCGTCGACCCGCGCGTTCACATCCGCACGGGCCACGGCACCGTGGTCGCCGTCCTGGAGGTGGACCCGCGAGTCGACGGAGTCGATCCGGTGGTCCCCCAGGAGGAACAGCTTGTCCTGCGGGACTGTCGTCTCCTTGAAGGGCGACTGGCTGTCCGGGCCCTGGTCCTTCAGATAGGGCTCGTCGACGGACTCGCCGTTCACCGTCAGCCTGCCCTGCTTGTCGCAGCAGGCGACCTTGTCGCCGCCGACGCCGACGACCCGCTTGACCATCGGCACGTCGCTCCACACGGAGTCCTGGAAGACCACGACGTCCCCGCGCCGTACCTCGTCGCCGTCGATGCGCTCCGCCAGCACACGGTCACCGGCCTTGACGGTCGGGTCCATGGAATCCGTCGGCACGGTGTACGGCTGGTACAGCACGGCGCCCCAGACGAAGCCTCCGAGGAAGAGCACACAGCCAAGGGCCACCGCCAGCCCGGACAGCGCGTTTCCCACACGGCCACCCTGGCTGGCGGCGGTACGTCCTGGCTTGCCCATACGTGCACACTCCCGGGTGGCTGCGTCGGCCTCAGAAGATCCCTGCTGAGAAGTCTGGCCGCACCCTACCCGGGCGTATGAACGGGAGTCAGCCCGTGATCGTCAACCGGTTCCTCAGTCCCGGGCCGAGCCCGGAGCGCCGGCCTCCGCACCCGTCCGACTCTCCTGACGCGTCAGACGCCTGCGCCGCCACAGCACCAGCGGCAGGGCCCCGGCCACGCCCAGCGCGGCCGGTGCGGTGGCCGCGGCCTTGGCCGCCAGGCCCTTCTGCTCGAAGGTGTCCGGCACCGGCAGCGTCGACCAGCGGGTGACCGGCCAGGCCACGACGATCGCGCGGCCGACGACCTCCTCCTCGGGAACCGTGCCGCCGCCCGCCAGGTCCTGGTGGTAGCGCGAGTCGAGGGAGTCCTGACGGTGGTCGCCCATCACCCACAGCTTGCCCTGGGGGATCTTGATGGGGCCGAAGGGGCGGTCGCCGCACGGGGTGTTGCCCGGGAAGAGGTAGGAGTCCTCCTTGAGCGCCTTGCCGTTGACCTTGACCGGGCCGCTCTCCTTGCACTCCACCGTGTCACCGCCGACGGCGATGACGCGCTTGATCAGGTCCTTCTCCTCGGCGGAGGGCATCAGTCCGATGAAGCTGAGCCCCTCCTGGACGGCGCCGCCGATCCCGCTGGGCTGCGCCATGGGCGACTCGTTGAGCCAGCCGCCCGGATCGTGGAAGACGACGACCTCGCCGCGTTCGGGCTTGGACCCGAACCACGGCGTCAGCTTGTCGACCAGCACCCTGTCGCCCTGCTGCAACGTGTCCTGCATCGAGTTCGAGGGGATCGAGAACGCCTGCACCAGGAACGTCTTGATCAGCAGGGCGAGCACCAGGGCGATGAGGATCAGCAGCGGCAGCTCCTTCCAGAAGGAGCGCGACTTGGCAGAACCGGCGCGCTTGGCCTTGCCTCCGCCGGGCCCGAAACCGTTGCCGGGGCCATGGCCCGAGCCACCGTCGCGGCCCTCGCCGTCCCCGTCACCGTCGCCGGGTCCGGGTGCGGGCCCTGTCCCGGGTCCGACGGGGCGGTCGGCCGCGGCCTCGCCGTACTCGCCGCCGCCCTGGGGGGCCTCACTCGCACCCGAACTCACGCTGTCGCCACTGCCTCTCTCCGCGGTCGGCGCCGAACCGTGCGCCACAGTCTGTTCGGGTACGTCGGGTACGTCGGGTGCGTCAGGACGCCGGTCCTCCGGGTCTCCGTCGCCGGAACCGGACCGAGCGCCGACCGCCAAGTCCCCCACAATCACTCCTTACACCGCGCTGCCGCCTGCCCGAGACCCGGTACAGGCCCACCACTCCCATAACGAGCGGGAGTTCCGCAGGAATCGGGAGTTGCGTCACTCGATTGTCGCCAATGGCCGACGCCGAGTCCGCCGCGCCACGCGCGTCAGGTACCGAAGCATAGGTCTCCGGTTCCTCCAGGCGACGCCAGTGGTCGAACGGCCAGGCGATCACGACCGCGCGGCCCAGCACCAGGTCCTCGGGAATCGTGCCTTTGCCCGGGTCTCTCAGGTGGTAGCGGGAGTCCGCCGAGTTGGCGCGGTGATCGCCCATCACGAAAACCTTGCCGACGGGGACCGTCACATCGAAGTCCATCTCGGACGGCTTGTTGCCGGGGTGCAGATACGGCTCGTCGAGCGGGGTGCCGTTGACGGTGACCCGGCCGTCCTTGTCACAGCACTTGACCCTGTCGCCGCCGACCCCGACGACGCGCTTGATCAGGTCCTGTTCGTCGTCGGAGGGCAACAGGCCGATGAAGGTCAGGAACTCCTTGACCTGCTTGACCCCGATGGGGTCGTCGCCCGTCGGCTTCTTCTCGCCTTCGAGCCAGCCGCCCGGGTCCTTGAAGACGACCACGTCACCGCGCTCGGGCTTCGACCCGAACCAGGGCGTCAGCTTGTCGACGAGCACGCGGTCGCCGATCTTGATCGTCTGCTCCATCGACCCGGAGGGGATGACGAACGCCTGCACCAGGAACGTCTTGAGCACCAGGGCGATGAGCAGCGCGACGACGATGAGGATGGGTATCTCTTTGGTCGCCGACAGCCTTCTGCGCCGCTTGATGCGCTTCGCCGCCCTGCGCCTGTCCGCCCTGCCCTCACCGGGCCCCCGCAGCGGCTCCAGGCGTCCGGTGGCCGCCTCCGGAGCGTCCTCCGCGTCCTCGGCGCCGGGTCCCGCGTGCGCGTCCCCGTGCGGGGGCGCCAGGGACCCTGGCGGGCGCGGCACCTGCGTGCCCAGGCGCATCGTCTCGCCGCCCACGCCGGCCGGTGGCCAGGCGGCGGCCCGCCCGCCAGGGTCCGCGCCCCCTCCGGCCCCGTTCACATAGCCGTTTCCGGGCCCCTGCCCGGTCCCGGCGCCACCAGCGCCGTACCCGTTCCCCGACCCGTACCCGTTGCCGGTGTAGTCGAAGGGCTCGCTGTACTCGTACGCACCCGTGGGGCCGTAGCCGCTCCCGTTGGCGCCGCCCTGGGGGTAACCGGGCTGGGGCGGGCGGCCGTTGAGGGGCGCGTCGCCCCCGGCGTAACCGTTCCCGTGGCCGTTGCCGTAACCGTTGCTGCTGCCGTAACCGTTACCGCTGCTTCCGCCGATGTGACGGCCGCCGGGGTCACCGTCGCCGTGGCCGTAGTCGTCGTGCTCGTCGTAATCGCTGTCATCGTCGCTCGGCACGCCGTACGCGTACCGGCGCCCGCGCCCCGGAGGCCGCCCGCCGCCTCCGGGCCAGTCCTGGGAACCGGCGCCCTGCCCGTACCCCGGGCCCGGGCCCGGGCCGTCGCGATCACCCATGGCCGGCCGTCCCCGTGCCGACGGGGGCGCCCCAGCGGCCTATGGGCCAGCCGATCCAGTCGGCCCTTCCGATCACGCGGTCCAGCGGCACCGTGCCGCCTCCGGGCTCGCCGAGGTGGTCGCGGGAGTCGCTGGAATTGGCGCGGTGGTCCCCCATGACCCACAGACGGCCCTGCGGCACCTCGATGTCGAACGGCACGACCGATGGGTCGTCCCCGGAATGAAGGTAGTCCTCGTCCACCGGCTCACCGTTCACCTCGATCCTCCCCCGCTTGTCACAGCAGCGGACCCGGTCTCCGCCGACGCCGATCACGCGCTTGACATAGTCGGTCTCCAACGGCTTCAGCACGCCGACGGCCGCTCCCGCCTCGCGGAGCAGCCCGCTGACGGGGTTCTCGCCCGACCCCTCCTCCACGAACGAACCAGTGCCATCGAAGACCACAACGTCTCCGCGCTCCGGATCGTTGCCGAAGCGGTAGGCGAGTTTGTTGACGAGTACCCGGTCGCCGATTTTCAGCGTAGGCGTCATCGACGAGCTGGGGATCAGAAAAGGCTGCACCACGAAGGCGCTGACCAGCAAGAGGACCAACAGCAGTGCCGCCAGGGGTGTCCCATAGCGAACGGAGCGCGACCTGCGCCCCCGCCCCTCTGCACCGGGGCCGGAGGAGCGGTCGCGCTCCGCGTCGTCGTACTGCTGTGCGTCGGTGTTCATCGGGCCGAAAGCCTATCCGGCCACGGCCGGAACCCCGACAGCGAGATCGATCCGGGCTCCCCGCCGCCACCGCCCCGCCACAGAGTGGCCGAGGCGCTCGCGCGGGGAGTCCGCCGGGATCAGTTCTCGCGCTTCTCCTTGATCTTGGCGGCCTTGCCGCGCAGCTCACGCAGGTAGTAGAGCTTGGCGCGACGGACGTCACCGCGGGTCACGACCTCGATCTTCTCGACGATCGGGGTGTGCACCGGGAAGGTGCGCTCGACGCCGACGCCGAAGCTGACCTTGCGGACCGTGAAGGTCTCGCGCACGCCGCCGCCCTGGCGGCGGATGACGACGCCCTTGAACTGCTGCACACGCGAGCGGTTGCCCTCGATGACGCGCACGTGCACGTTGACAGTGTCGCCGGGGCGGAACTGCGGGACGTCGCTGCGCAGGGAGGCAGCGTCGACAGTGTCGAGAAGGTTGGCCATGACCGTCTGCTTTCCTCGCCGATGCCACAGGTCATCGACGGAATGATCGTGATGAGGATGGGGTGCCGCCACTCCGTGCGGGCGTCGGTCCCCCTGTGGCAGGGTCGCGCGCCGGATGTGAGGCAGCGGCCTATTCTTCCACGGCCTCGCCCGGCCGCCCAAATCGGCCGTCCGTTCGCCGCTCCCAGCCCAGTGCCTCAAGGGCCGCGCGGTCGTGTTTGTCCCACGCCTCCGGGTCGGCGCGCTCGATCAGGTCGGGGCGGTTGGCCGCCGTACGGGCGAGGGCCTGGTCCCTGCGCCAGCGGGCGATCCGGCCGTGGTGCCCGCTGACCAGCACCTCGGGGATCTCGTGGCCGCGCCATTCCGGGGGCTTCGTGTAGACGGGGCCCTCCAGGAGGTCCGCCATGACGCCGGGTGCGAAGGAGTCGTCCCGGTGGGACTCGGCGTTCCCGAGCACCCCGGGCAGCAGGCGCGCGATGGCCTCCACCATGACGAGCACGGGTGCCTCGCCCCCGGCGAGCACGTAGTCGCCGATGGAGACCTCGCGCACGTCGAACCGGTCGCCGTAGTCCTCGATCACGCGGCGGTCGATGCCCTCGTAGCGCGCCGGTGTGAACACCAGCCAGGGCGCCAGGGACAGCTCGACCGCCAGCTCCTGGGTGAAGGGGCGGCCACTTGGCGTCGGGACGACCAGCACCGGAGGCTGTGCCTCCGGCCCGCCCGACGCGACGATCTCGTCCAGCGCCTCGCCCCACGGCTCGGGCTTCATCACCATGCCGGGGCCGCCGCCGTACGGGGTGTCGTCGACGGTGTGGTGCTTGTCGTGCGTCCAGGCGCGCAGGTCGTGCACGCGGACGTCGAGCTGGCCCCTGGCCCTGGCCTTGCCGACGAGCGAGACGTTCAGCGGCTCCAGGTACTCCGGGAAGATCGTGACGACGTCGAGCCTCACCGGGACGCGCCCTCACCGGTCCCGCCGGACCCGTCGGACTCGCCGGTTCCGTCACGCTCGTCGGACCCGTCGGACCCCTCGGACCCCTCGGACACGTCGGGCTCCTCCAGGAGCCCCGGCGGCGGGTCGACGAGCGCGCGCTGCGCCTCCAGGTCGATCTCGGGAACGATCTCCGTGACGAAGGGGATCAGCACCTCGGCGCCGTCCTCCCCCTTGACCACGAGCAGGTCCTGCGCCGGCAGGTGCGCGATCTCCTGGATGCGGCCGAGTTCCCTGCCGTCGACCGTGACGACGTCGAGGTCGATGAGCTGGTGGTCGTAGAACTCCTCCGGGTCGTCCGGCGTCTCCTCCGGATCGACCTCGGCCACCAGCAGGGTGTTGCGCAGCGCCTCGGCGGCTGTGCGGTCCCGCACGCCCTCGAAGCGCAGCAGCAGGCGCCCGCTGTGGACACGGCCCGTCTCGATGGTGAGGGGGCCCGCGGAGGCGGGTTCCGTGGCGAGTACGGCGCCGGGGCCGAGCCTCAGCTCGGGCTCGTCCGTACGCACCTCCACGGTGACCTCGCCCTTGATCCCGTGGGCGCGGCCGATACGCGCGACGACTAGCTGCACTGTGCCTGTCCCTGCCTCTGTCCCTGTCGTTCCTTGCCCGGCCCGTTCCCGTACGTCTTCGCCGCCCTCGCCCTCGCCCTCACCCTCACCCTCGCCGACTCCGTCTCCGCGCGCTGCCGGGGCGGGCGGAGGGCGGCGAACGCGAACACGGGCCGGGGACGGCGAACTGCCGTCCCCGGCCCGTGCCGGTGCTGCGTTCTGCGGCTCAGCGGACCTGGTCCACGTCGACGAGATCGACGCGGACACCGCGTCCGCCGAGAGCACCCACGACCGTGCGCAGGGCGCGGGCTGTACGGCCACTGCGGCCGATCACCTTGCCGAGGTCGTCGGGGTGGACCCTGACCTCCAGCACACGCCCGCGACGCAAGGTGCGGGAAGCGACCTGCACCTCGTCGGGGTGGTCGACGATGCCCTTCACCAGGTGCTCGAGGGCTTCCTCGAGCATCCTCAGGCCTCGGTCGACTCAGTGGTGGACTCGGCCTTCTCGGCCTCGTCCGCCTTCTTGTCGGCCTTCTTCGCCTTCGGGGTGATCGCCTCACCCTTCGGCTCGTCCGCCGACTCCTTGGCCGCGGCCTCGAAGAGGGCCTTCTTGTCGGCCTTGGGCTCGGCGACCTTCATCGGCGCGGGGGCGGGCAGACCCTTGAACTTCTGCCAGTCACCGGTGACCTTGAGGATGGCCGCGACCGGCTCGGTCGGCTGCGCGCCGACGCTCAGCCAGTACTGCACGCGCTCCGAGTCGACCTCGATGCGCGAGGGGTTCTGCACCGGGTGGTACAGGCCGATCTCCTCGATGGCCCGGCCGTCACGGCGGGTACGGGAGTCGGCGACGATGATGCGGTAGTGAGGCGCGCGGATCTTGCCCAGGCGCTTCAGCTTGATCTTGACTGCCACGGGTGTGGTGTCTCCTGGTCTTGACGTGGTTGGACACGGCGAGTTGCCACGTGGGGTTGTGGTACCCGAGTGTCCGATGGACGCGTCAGCCGGAGGAGAGAGGGGTCCTGTGCGGCTGTCGAGTACAGCCGCCCATCATGCCACACCTGGCCGTCCCGGCCGAACCCGGCTCCGTACCGTGGAGCGCGCACGGGGGACGCGCTCGGGCAGAGCGGCGGGCGGGCCGGGGTGGGGGCACCGGGACGGGACGGGCTGGACCGAACCCGAAGGACCGAGTGGGCCGAGCGGACCGGACGGGCCCGGGGGGCCGGGCCGGACGGAGGCCGGGGCACGACGGCGCTCAGCCGACGGCCACCACCGCCTCGGCTGCGGCCTCGGGCACATCCGGGATGCGGAACGGCTTGCCGCACGCGCCGCACATGATCGGGGCCTGGGCCAGGACCGAGGGAACGACCCGGACATTACGGCCGCAGTCGCAGACCGCCTTGACGCGGACGCCGCCCCCGGAGGAGCCGTGGCGCGCGGCGGGGCCGCGGAAACTTCTGCCGGTGTCGGTCTCCGTCGCGACGCTGTACGCCTTCAGCGCACGCTGGAGGCGCTCGATGGTCGGGCGATAGCGGCGCCTCGTCTCGGGCGTGAGTGCCACGAGCGAGAATCCGCTGCTGGGATGTGGCTCCTCGGGGTGATCCAGACCCAACTCCTCGGCGATCGCCAGGAAACGGCGATTGTGGTAGCGGCCCGCTCGCGAGGTGTCCCGGACGCCGCGTGCGGCGGCGATGCCGTGGACTGCCTCGTGCAGGAGCCGTTCGAAGGAGAGGCCGCCGCCACAGGCGGACGAGGACTCTCCGATCAGCGATTCGGGCGCGGCCAGATCCGGCAGCTCGGGGTGGTGCCGTTGAATGTCGGCCCAGGCGGCTGCCAGCTCGGCGGCGAGAACTGGTGGTGTCGTGCTCACGTCGTACCCAACGAGCCGGACTGCCCCAGTGTTCCGATTCCGGGGCATCCTAAATATTTTGCACGTACCAGTCAGTTCACACTGATGGGTCTGGACGAGGGCGGGTGCGCAGATCTGAGGAGAAGCGGCACACCTGCCGCAAGCCGGGACGTACCGCCACTGGCTCCGCCGCCGTAGCGATCAGCACGTGCCGGGCGGCGGATGTTTTCCACCGACCCGCGCGACGATAGCCGCGCCCCCTGGGAAACGGACGGGCGGGGGGTGCTCCCGGTTCCCGTCCGGCCGTGGGAGCCGTGGCAGCCGTGGGACCGGCGGGCCGAGGGCCCGGGGCCCGGGGCCGTCCACGCGGCTCGCGCGCGTGCTCCGGCGTCCGCCGTCTCGGGCGCCTCGCCCGATGGCCAGGGCGCACGCCATGAAATCGGCGTACGCGCCCTCGTGGATGCGTACCGCGCGTGCGCGCGCCTCCTCACGGATGAGCTGGCCGTTGCGTCCCTCCTGCCGGAGGAATTCCGGCGTACGTCGGGGCTCCCCCGCGCACGCCGCACGGAGCACCGTGTCCGCGCCCCGGCCGTCCGACGGCGCGCGGCCCCCGGGTGCACACCTCCAGGGCAAGGCGCCCTCCGCCCTTGAGGGCGGTACGGGTGGCTTTGGCATGGCGCGCTTCGTATGTCTGTGGGCACAGTAGAGACGAAACGCATTACCGCCGTGCGTCAGGGGCGCACACGAGGGGCGTGGAAGACATCCCGGCGCACCCCCTGGACGCACGGACAGATGCGCAGTTCCCTGACGTGTGGGGGCGGACTGCGCGAAAGCAGCGGGGGAACCACGGAGCGGCGACGATTCTTCGGCTGATTGGGGCGCGTTGCGATGACACCCACGCTCGTACACCAGCATCACCACCTGCCCCAGAGGGCCCGTGACTGGGCCGAGATCCAGGAACGGATGCTGGTACCGCTCTACGAGGCGGTGTACGAACGCCTGGAGGTCGGGCCCCACACGCGGCTGCTCGGTCTCGGCTGCGGGTCCGGGCTCGCGCTGCTGCTCGCGGCCTCCCGGGGCGCCTCCGTCGTCGGCGTGGAGTCCGACGAGGAACGGCTCGCCCTGGCGCGCGAGCGGCTGCTCCCCGAGGGGGGCGACTGGAGCGCCCGCCAGTGGGACGCGCGGCTCGTGACCGGTGAGGCCGACGATCCGCTGCCCCTGGGCGGCCCCGCGCCGACTCTGGTGACCGCCTTCGACGCGCTGCCCGAGGCCGTCGCGCTGGCCGGGACGACGGGCACCCTGGAGCGCGGCACTCCGGTCGTCCTCGCGGGCTGGGGTCCGCCCGAGCGGTGCGCGGCCGCCCCGGTGCTGCGGGTGGCGGCGCGGCTGGCCGAGCCCGCCGCGGGGTCCTGGGAGCCGGGCGGCCGGGACGACCTGGAGGAGCTGGCGCTGCGCTCCGGGCTGCGGCTGGACGGTTCGGGGCGGGTGTCGTGCCCCTTCGGTTACGCGGACATGGACAGCGCGGTGCGCGGGCTCGTCTCGACGGGCCTCTACGACGCGGCGGTGGGTGCCACCGACGAGGAGCAGGTGCTCAAGGAGCTGACCGAGGCACTGCACCCGCACCTCCGTCCCGACGGCACGGTGTGGATGCCGAATCTCTTCCGCTACGTGGTGGCCCGTACCGTGTGAGGCCGGGGCACCGTGCGAGGCTGGCGCGTCGGCCCCATGCGCACGGGGCCCGCGCGGTGACCGCGGCAAGGCTTCTGACCTGCGGGGACGCGGGCGCATCGGCATAAGGCGGCGTTGTCAGTATCCAGGATCCTGGTTACTATCCGGTCATGAGCAGCGGCGGAGACGAGCGCTTCCTGACGCGCAACGGACTGGCGGCACGTCAGCTCGCCGCGCTCCTGCTGACCTACGAGCCGGACACCCGTCTCCCGCGTCTGCGCGACTTCGCCACGGAGCTGAAGGTCGGCAACGGCACCGTCCAGGCCGGGCTCCAGTTGCTGGAGGAGGCGGGCGCCGTGGAGACCAGGGCGCGCGGCCACCTCGGTACCTATCTCGTACGGGCCGACCGGGCCATACTCTGGCGGCTCGCCGGACTCGGCACCCTCCTCGCGGCGATGCCGCTCCCCTACTCGCACCGCTACGAGGGCCTGGCCACCGGGCTGCGCGCCGCCTTCGAGGGCGCGGGCGCGCCCTTCGCGATCACCTTCATGCGCGGCGCCTCGACACGTCTCGGCGCACTACTGGAGGGCAAGGTCGATCTCGTCGTCCTCTCCCGCTTCGCCGCCGACCGGCTCTGTGCCGAGCACCCCGTCGAACTGGTCACCGATCTGGGGCCCGCGACGTACGTGGGGGCGCACGGGCTGCTGCTGCGGCGCGGGGTCACACAGGAGACGCCGGGGCTGCGGGTCGCGACGGACTCCTCGTCCGAGGACCTGCGGATGCTGGCCACCCGCGCCTTCGCGGGGCGCCCGGACGTGGAGTGGGTCGAGACCTCGTACATGCAGTTGCGGGACCTGTTCGCGCGCGGCGAGGTGGACGCCACCGTGTGGAACCTCGACGAGGTGCGGGACCATCTCGGCCCGGACGTCGAGGTGCTGCCCCTGGGCGACGAGATCACCCGCGACCTGGCGCTGCGCAACTCCAGCGCCGCCGTCATCGGCAGGTCCGACGGGACGCGGGCACTGGACGCCGTGCGGGAGTCGCTGGACTTCTCCGTCGTCACGGATCTCCAGGCCGAGGTCATGCGCGGCGACCGCGTCCCCCTCTACTGATCACTGATCCGCTGCTGATCCGCCCTCCCGCCCCCTGAGCGTGACGACCGCCACGCGAAACAAAGGGGCTCTCCCCTCTCCTCAATAACCAGAATCCTGATTACTGTGGGAGGAGAGCGCACGAGAAGAGCGCGCACGAAAGGAACACGCCATGGAGGACAAGCTGGCCCTGCGGATCCGGCTGTTCCGCGAGAGCGGGCAGGTCAGGCCCGAGGTCGCCGCCTTTGTCACGGACGAGCTGACGGCCCTGGACACCGAGGGGTTCGCCGTGTCCGAGGAGACCGCGGGCATGCTCACGAGCCACCTGATGATGGCCCTGACCCGGCTGCTGGACGGCGAGCCCCTCGCGGAGTCGCCGGGCGACGCGCACATGGAAGCCGAGCTGGCCGAGCACCCCGAGGCCGTGGAGCGGGCCCGTTCCGTCGCGGCCCGCGCGCACGAGGCCCTGGGCGCGGCGCTCCCCGGCTCCGAGGTCGGCTTCCTGGCGATGCACCTGGCCGTGCTCGCGCAGCGCTCCCCCGCCACCTGAAGCCCCCGCCCAAGACGTAAGCCCCCTCCCACGTAAGGAAACCGCCATGACGAAGATCCTCACCGGCGGACTCGGCAAGGCCGAGGTCGCCGAGACCCTGCGGAAGCTGGACCTCCCGGGGCTGGAGACCGACGTCTCCAGCGACATGGACGCGGCGATGAAGCTGCGCGCGGGCCAGGCCGACTACTACCTGGGCACCTGCCACACCGGAGCGGGCGCCTCCCTCGGGCTGCTGCTGGGCCTCCTGGGCAGCGACGCCTGCCACACCTTCGGCCGCTCCGTCCCCACCGAGGACGAGGTCACCGCCCTCCTGGACGGCGGCAAGAAGGTCTTCGGCTTCGGCATCGACCAGCTCGCCGACACCACGCCCGTCATCGCCCGCGCCATCGCCGCGCGCACCGCCTGACCCACCGGGCGTCCGGGAACCAAGGAGCAGTCCCGTGAGCACCAGCACCATATTGGCCACCGCGGCGGACGGAGGCGGGCACAGCCTCGACTTCTCGCTCGCGCAGCAACTCACCGTCATCGTCCTGTGCGCGCTGACCGCGTTCATCTCGCACATGGCGCTCGCCGTCTTCAACGACGGTGTCCGCCCCTTCCTGCTCGACTTCATCCAGGGGCGCGGCACGCGCAGCGCCACCACCGCGGTGTCCTTCGGGCTCTCGGCCGGGTTCATCTTCGGTCTTGGCGCGCCGATGGCGCTGTCCACCGGGGTGCTCAACCCCTGGCTCCTGTTCCTGCCGACCGACGTCCTCGGCCTGCTCTCGCCCAAGAAGTGGCTCGCTCCGCTCCTCGGCGGCGCGTGGGGCGCGGTGGTCGTCTTCGGGCTCGACGGGGCCAACGGCCTCGCGCACGACCTGCCCGTGGACTTCCTGACGGCCATGCAGGAGATGTCGACGCCGATCCTCTTCCTGTTCACGCTCTTCCCCGTGCTCGCCATCACCCGGCAGTTCGGGAAGGTGCGCGGCGCCGTCGCCGGAGTCGTCGAGCTGGCCCTGGTGCTCCTCACCATGAAGCTGTGGCCCGACATGTTCGCGGGCGCGCTGGCGATGGCCGTGGGCGTGCTGATGCTGATCGGCTTCGCGGTCGTCAAGGACGTGCGACAGCGGCGGCTGGACCGGGCCGGACTGCTGCGGTCCGCCGCGCCCGGAGCCGGAGGGGGCGGCACGGGGGCCGAGGGCAGCGCGGCCGACGCTGGCGGCACGGGGGCCTCCGTACCGGCCGAGGATCCGATGAACTCGCTGTTCAGCGCGAGCGCGGCCCGGCTGCGCCGCTACCTGCCGCTGTTCATGGTGCTCGGCGCCGGGGTCTGTCTGCTGGCCCAGATGCACGTCTTCGGCGGCGGCGAGGCCACCAGCTTCCTCATCGCCAAGGGCGACTACGCGGGCGCCGCACAGGTCGACTTCTACCGCGTGTTCGGCTTCGTGCCGCTCATCGCGACCACCGCGCTCGCCTCCGGCGCGTACGGCATCGCGGGCTTCACGCTCGTGTACCCGATCGGCTATCTGCTGCCGAACCCCTGGCTCGCGGTGGTCGTCGGCGCGCTGGTCTTCGCCGTCGAGGTGCTGGCCCTGTCGTACATCGGCAAGGTGCTCGGCAAGCTGCCCTCCGTGCGCGACTCGTCCGAGCATCTGCGCAGCGCGATCAGCGAGACGCTCCAACTGGCCATCCTCTTCGGCTCGCTGATGGCCGCGAACACCATGGGCGGCGGGCTCGGCATCCTCATCGTCGGCGGGCTGTACCTGCTGAACGAGGCCATGGGCAGGGTCGTCGTCCGGATGGCTGCGGCTCCGGCGGCCGTGCTCGTCGGCGGCGTCCTCCTCAACCTCCTCTACTGGCTGGACCTGTTCACACCGGTCAAGGGCTGACCGGCGCGGCACGGTCCGGCCGACAACGCCCCCCTCGCACCACTCGCACCACCGGCACGCCCGGGAAGGCAGCACCCCCCCATGAACCACTCACCCGGAACCCGAGACCCCGCCCACGCGCCCGCCCACGCCCCCGCGCACCCTCCGGAGCTGCGCACCGTGACAGGCCCGCTCGCGACGGGCCTCGTCCAGGGACCCGTACTCGCCCACGAGCACCTCGCCCTCGACCTCACCCGCGACACCGACCCGCACGCCCTCCTCGACCCGCGCCGCCACGGCGCCGCCGTCACCACCGAGCTGGCCGCGCTGCGCGAGACGTACGCGCTCTCCCTCGTCGTCGAGCTGACCTGCCGTGGCATGGGCCGCGACCCCCGTGCGCTGGCCAGGATCGCGGAGGAGTCGGGCGTCGCCGTGGTCGCGGCGACGGGCTGGTACTACGAGCCGTTCCACCCGCCCGAGGTCGCGGACACCGACACGGGGGCGCTGGCCGACCTCCTCGTACGGGACATCACGCACGGGCTCGACGGCACCGGCGTCCTCCCCGGGGTCATCGGCGAGGTCGGCAGCCACGGCGAGGCGCCCAGCGGGCCCGAGAGGCGCACCCTGGCCGCCTCGGCACGCGCGGCCGTCGAGACCGGACTGTCGCTGACGACGCACGCGCAGTTGGGCAGGGGCGGCCTCGCCCAACTGGAGCTGCTGACCGGGGAGGGGCTGGCTCCGCACCGCGTGTGCGTCGGGCACCAGGACCTGCTGGACGACAGCGCCGCGCACAAGGAGCTGGCCTCCCGGGGCGCCTACCTCGCCTTCGACACCGTCGGCAAGGAGGGCTACCAGAGCGACGAGGCCCGGCTGCGGCTGCTCCTCGCGCTACTGGAGGCAGGGTACGCCGACCACGTGCTGCTGAGCTGCGACATCTCCCGGCACGGCTATCTGCGCGCGGAGGGCGGCCAGGGCTACGGGCACCTGTTCCGCTCGTTCCTGCCGCGCCTGCGCGAGGCGGGGGCCGACGAGGACCTGATCGACCTGCTGACCCGCCGCAACGCCCTGCGGTTCCTGACCGGCACGACGGCAGCAGACGTGACGGCGGGCGCGACAGCGGAGGAGAGCTGAGATGACCGACGAACGTGCCACCCGTGCGGGGGAGCGCGCGAGGCGGGACGCGCCCACTCCGCCGCCCTCCCTGCCGCCCACCCACCCGCTGCCGACCGTCCCCCTGGAGGACGCCGTCTCCCGCCAGTTCCGGCTGCTGGAGTGCACGGCGCGGCACTTCGAGGGGCAGCAGCTCTTCGAGGCCGACGCGGGCGTCGTGCCAGGGCTGGGCCGCCCCCGCACGACAGCCCGCGTGGAGGCCGTGCTCGCCGACTTCTTCGGCGCCCAGGACGCGGCCCTCGTGCAGGGCGCGGGCACCGGCGCGATCCGGGCCGCGCTGGCCGCCGTACTCGGCCCCGGCGAGCCCCTGCTGATCCACGACGCGCCCGTCTACCGGACCACTGAGGTGACGCTGCGCGGCCTGGGCGCCAAGACCGCGACGGCGGACTTCAACGACCCTGCGGAGCTGCGCGCCGCGCTCGCCTCGGGGCGGTTCCGGTACGCCTACGTCCAGCACACGCGGCAGCGCCTCGCGGACTCCTACGCTCCCGGCGAGGTCCTGGCCGCCTGCCGGGAGGCGGGCGTGCGGACGGTCGTGGACGACAACTACGCGGCGCTGCGCGTCCCGGAGTGCGGCGTCGAACTCGGCGCCGACGCCTCCTGCTTCTCCCTGTTCAAGCTGCACGGGCCCGAGGGCGTCGGCCTGGTCGTCGGCGCGGCGGACATCGTCGGACGGGTGCGCGCCGACAACTACTCCGGCGGCGGGCAGGTCCAGGGCCACCAGGCGCTGGACGCGCTGCGCGCCCTCACCCACGTACCGGTGCTGTGGTCCTTGCAGTCGCGGGCCGGGGCCGAGGCCGCCGAGCGGCTGGCCGCCGGCGAGGTGCCCGGGGTCGCCGAGGTGCGGCTCGCCAACGCGCAGGACCGCTGCCTGCTCGTACGCCTGGACCGGCCGCTCGCCCGCGAGGTGCCCGACGCGGCGGCACGGCACGGGGCCGCGCCGTACCCGGTGGGCTCCAACTCGCGCTACGAGGTGGCGCCGCTCTTCTACCGCATGTCCAGCTCGGCCCTGGACGACCGCCCGGAACTGGCCGACTGGACCGTCCGCATCAACCCCATGCGGGCCGGTGCGGACCTCGTCCTGGACATCCTGCGACGGGCGCTGCGCGACGTGTACGCGGCACATCCGCTGCCGCGCCCGCTGCCCCATCCGCCGCCCGGTACGGACGCGGCCCCGGCCCCGCAGACGCCACAGCCCCCGCAGACCTCAGACGCCCCGGAGGACTGACCGTGTTCCTCGACACCGTCCTCACCCGCAACCCCGAACTGGTGGCCACGGCGGCGGCCCTGCACGACGCGGGCACGATCCCGCCCGACACCTACGTGGTGGACCGCGACGCCGTGGAGGCCAACGCGGCGCTCCTCGCCGCCGAGGCCGAACGGCTCGGGCTCTCCCTCTGGTTCGTCGTCAAACAGCTCGGCCGCAACCCCGAGCTGATCCGGGCCATCGCCCGCCATCTGCCCCGCTTCGCCGCCATCGACCTCCCCGAGGCCAGGGTGCTGCGCGCGGCGGGCGCGGCGCCCGGCAACCTCGGCCACCTGGTGCAGCTCCCCCGGCGCGCCCTGGACGAGGCGCTGTCCTGGCGTCCGGAGGCGGTCACGGTCTTCGACGTGGACAACGCCCGCGCCGTCTCGGACGCGGCCCTGCGCCTCGGCCGCGTCCAGGACGTCCTCGTACGCCTGGAGGGCGCACCCGGCTCCGTCTACCCGGGCCAGGAGGGCGGGGTGCCGCTGGAGGGGCTCGACGCGTTCGTGGACGAGGCCGAGCGCATGGCGGGCATCCGCGTCGCGGGCGTCACCGCGTTCCCCTGCCTGCTGTGCGACCCCGCCACGGGGGCGCCGCGTCCCACCCCCAACCTCGGCCTGCTGACGAAGGCCCGCGAGGTTCTGGAGGGCAGGGGCCGCACAGGGCTGACGGTGAGCGCGCCGAGCGCCACGTCGGCGGCGAGCCTCCCCCTCCTCGCCGCAGCGGGCGCCACGCACGGCGAGCCGGGGCACGCGCTGACCGGCACCACACCGCTGCACGCGAGGGACCCGCACCAGCCGGAGAAGCCCGCATACGTGTACGTCAGCGAGGTCGCGCACACGCTCGCCGACGGGCGGCCCGCGCTCCACGGGGGCGGGTTCTATCCGCGCGGCGGGGTCAAGGAGGCGCTGCTGCACCGCTCGGGCCTCCGTCTGCCCGTGCAGGACGCGCCCGCCGAGAACATCGACTACTACCGGCTGCTGGACGCGCCCCCGCCGGGCGCCGACGTCCGGCTCGGGGACACGGCCGTGCTCGCCTTCCGCACCCAGATGTTCGTGACCCGCAGCAACGTCGCCGTCGTCGCCGGGCTGTCCTCGGGCAGCCCGGAGCTGACGGGGCTCTACGACCCGCTCGGGCGGCCCTACTGACCCCGCCCGGCCCCACCCAGCACCACCCAGCACCGTCACAACGGGGGACCGCACCAGGAGATGAGCGAGACATGAGCAGCAGGACCGTCATCGTCGTCGTGGACGGCCTCGGCGTCGGCGCGATGCCCGACGCGGGCGCGCTGCGCGCGGGCGACCGCCGCGCCGACACTCTCGGCCACGTCCTCGACCACTGCCGCGAGGCGAACGGCGCCCCCCTGCGCCTGCCGTCACTCGGCGCGCTCGGCCTCGGCCTGGTCCACCCGCACCCCGGCCTCGCCGACCGCACGGCGCTCCCCGTAGCGGCGGGCAGGGCGGCACTCGGCTACCCGGGCGCCGACACCTACGCGGGCCACCAGACGATGATGGGCGCCGACTTCAGCGAGGTGACCGTCGCACGGCTCGGCGCGCACCTGGACGAGGTGACGGGCGCCCTCAAGGAGGCGGGGCACACCGTCGAGCCCCTGGCGGGCAGGCCGCTGCTGGTGGTCGACGGGCACGTCCTCGTCCACGACAACCTGGAGGCCGACCCCGGCATCAACTGGAACGCCTCCGGGCGGCTGGAGGACCTGCCCTTCGCGGGGATCCTCGCCATCGCGCGCACGGTGCGCGAGGTCGCGCCTGTCGCGCGGGTGATCGCGGTCGGCGGGCACGCGGACCGGCCGCTGGCCGACTCCGTGCGCGCGGGCGACGGCGGAACCGTCGGCCTGGACACCCCCGCGAGCGGCTTCTACCGCAACGGCGGCCTCCAGGTGCGCCACCTGGGCGCCCCGCTCGACCACACCCGCCAGCTCCCCGAGCTGGCGGCGCGCGCCGGGATCCCGGTGACGCTGGTGGGCAAGGCCGCCGACATCCTCGCGTGCGAGGCCGCCGTGCGCCGCCCCGCCGTGCCCACGGCCGAGGTGCTGGCGCACACCCTGGACGCCGTACGGGCCACGGAGCGGGGCGGGGACGCGCTCGTCGTCGCCAACGTCCAGGAGTCGGACCTCGCGGGGCACCAGCAGGACGCCGTCGGCTACGGGGCCGTGCTGGAGCGGGTCGACGAGGGGCTCGGGGCGCTGACGGAGCTGCTGGACGCGCCGGGCGACCGGCTCATCGTCACCGGGGACCACGGCAACGATCCGACGATCGGGCACGCCTTCCACACCCGTGAGTACGTGCCCGTCCTCGTCCACAGGCCGGGGGCCGCCGGGCTCGAACTCCTCCCCGACGCGGGCAGCCTCGCCGACGTCGGCGCCACCGCCGCGCGCGCCCTCGGCCTCGACCCGTCGGGCCTGGCGAACGGCGCGCCGCTGCGCGCCTGATCTGGACGGGTCGCGTTCCGGGAGGGCACCGCGCCCCGTCGCGCCCCGGGTCAGCCCAGGCCCGGCCACTCCTCGGCCGTCAGCGCGAAGCGCTCGTGGTCGCGCCAGGCGTCGTTGAGGTAGAGCATCCGGGGCGAGAAGCCCTCGTGCCGGAAGCCGAGCCGCTTCGCCATGGCGAGGGAGCGCGCGTTCTCGGGCTGGACGTTGATCTCCAGCCGGTGCAGCCCGAGCCCGTCGGGGCCGCCGCTGAAGCAGCGGTCGACGATCAGGCGCAGCCCCTCCGTCATCCGGCCCGTGCCCGCGTAGGGCACATAGCTGTCGTAGCCCAGCGCGCCGTTGCGGAAGCGGGCCCGCACGATGTTCGCGACGTTGACCCGCCCGACCAGACCGTCGTCTTCCTGGTCGAAGACCATGAACGTGCGCAGTGTGGGGCCCTGGCGCCGCAGGAGGTCGGGGAAGCCGTCGGGCTCGACCGGGTTCCACGGGCTGAGGTGGTCGGCGGAGCGGACGACCGCCTCACTGTACTGACGCTCGTCGGAAGGCCGCGGAGGGCGGATGTATACGCGCATGGACGACATCATCCGCCTTCGGGCCGCGAGACTCATCCCGCACCCCGTCGCGCCGCTACCGCGTGCCAACGGGGCGCCCGCGACGGCCCTTTCGGGCCCGGAGGCGCCCCGTTGACATGCTGACGTGCGACAGGGGGATGCCCTGGGGACGTCCTACTTCGGGGGCAGGATGTCCCTGAACTCCTTGGGCAGTTCGAAGTCGCCCGCGTCCTGGCCCGCGCCCGGCAGACCGAAGGCGTTGCCGCCCTGCCCCTGCGCGGGTCCCGCGGCCTTGCGGTCCGCCGCGGCCTGCTCCTCCTGCTTGCGCTTCATCGGGTTGCCCGACTGGCGCTTGCCCTTGGCCTTCTTCTGCTGCTTGCCCTTCTTCTTGCCGCCGCCCATGCCGGGCATCCCCGGCATTCCCGGCATGCCGCCGCCCTGCGCCATCTTGGACATCATCTTGCGTGCCTCGAAGAAGCGCTCCACGAGGCTCTTGACCGCGCTGACGTCCACACCGGAACCGCGGGCGATACGGGCGCGACGCGAGCCGTTGATGATCGTGGGCTCGGCGCGCTCACCGGGGGTCATCGACTTGATGATCGCGGCCGTACGGTCCACGTCGCGCTCGTCGAGATTGTTGATCTGGTCCTTCATCTCGCCCATGCCCGGCATCATGCCGAGCAGCTTGGAGAGCGAGCCCATCTTGCGGACCTGCTCCATCTGTGCGAGGAAGTCGTCGAGCGTGAACTCCTTCGGGCCCTTCGCCAGCTTGGCCGCCATCTTCTCGGCCTCTTGCTGGCTGAAGGTCTGCTCGGCCTTCTCGATGAGCGTGAGCATGTCGCCCATGCCGAGGATGCGGGACGCCATGCGGTCCGGGTGGAACGCGTCGAAGTCGTCCAGCTTCTCGCCGTTGGAGGCGAACATGATCTGCTTGCCGGTCACCTGCGCGACCGACAGCGCGGCGCCGCCCCGCGCGTCACCGTCGAGCTTGGAGAGGACGACGCCGTCGAACCCGACGCCGTCGCGGAACGCCTCGGCCGTGGTGACCGCGTCCTGGCCGATCATCGCGTCCACGACGAAGAGGACCTCGTCAGGGCTGACCGCGTCACGGATGTCGGCGGCCTGCCGCATCAGCTCCTGGTCGATGCCCAGGCGCCCTGCGGTGTCGACGATGACCACGTCGTGCTGCTTGTCGCGGGCGTGGACGACGGAGTCCTCGGCGACCTTCACCGGGTCGCCGACGCCGTTGCCCGGCTCCGGCGCGTAGACGGCCACGCCCGCGCGCTCGGCGACGACCGAGAGCTGGTTGACCGCGTTCGGGCGCTGGAGGTCACAGGCCACGAGCAGGGGCGTGTGGCCCTGCTGCTTCAGCCAGAGGCCGAGCTTGCCCGCGAGGGTGGTCTTACCGGCGCCCTGGAGACCGGCGAGCATGATGACGGTCGGCGGGTTCTTGGCGAAGCGCAGCCGCCGGGTCTCGCCGCCGAGGATGCTGACGAGCTCCTCATTGACGATCTTGATGACCTGCTGCGCGGGGTTCAGCGCCTGGGAGACCTCGGCGCCGAGCGCGCGTTCCTTGACCTGCTTGATGAAGGCCCGGACGACGGGCAGGGCTACGTCCGCCTCCAGCAGGGCGATACGGATCTCGCGCGCCGTGGCGTCGATGTCCGCCTCGGACAGGCGGCCCTTGCCCCGGAGGTTCTTGAAGGTCGCTGCGAGGCGATCGGAGAGAGTGTCGAACACGGCGGTCGCGGATCCTTCGCGTCTGGGTTCAAGTCGGCGGTCGACCCCCAAGGGTATCCGCCCTCGGGGACACCAGTCAGGTGCGGTCCGGCCGGTCCCCGCGCCAACCGGACATTACGGGCTTCCGTGTGCTCGCGCGCCCGTGTTCCGGGGGCCGCCTTCCGGGCAGGGGGTGCGCGTCAGCCGTTCAGCACCCTGGCGAGGAACTCGTCGAGATTGACCGCGAGCCGCTCCAGTTGCTCGTCGAGCGTCAGCCCCCCGTGGTAGCGCTTGACGAGCAGGGACTGCTTCTTGCCCCTGACGTAGAGCGGGCAGGCGAGATCGGCGCACACGTACGCGCCGACGGTGTTCCCCTCCCGGCCCGCAGGGCCCGCGAGCCGGGCGGCCAGCAGCGCGACGCCCGTGCCCGCGTGCGCGGTCTCGCACAGGGAGCAGACGTTGGTCTTGGTGAGGCTGCGCCGCACGCCCCTCGGGGCACGCAGCGTGACGCCCAGCGGCCCCTCCTCGCGGGGCACGACGAGATAGCCGCGGTCCGGGGCCCCGGGGTCGCGCCAGCCGAGGAAGTCCAGGTCGGACCAGGGCAGCTCGGCCAGCCCCGCGGGGAGGCTCAGCCTGCGCGCTTCCCCCATGGAGCAGTTCACGAAGGAGGCGCGGATGTCACTTTCGCCGAGCGGGTCCATGGCACGGGAAACTCACAACGGAGGGAAAGCCACGTCGTACGGTTTTTCCGCGCCCCCCGCCCGCCCCGTCCCCGTGTCCGCTCCCGCGCCCGCCCCCCGTCAGCGCAGCGCCGTCTCCAGGTCGCGGGCCAGGGCAGCCGCCTCCGCCGGGGGCAGCGGGGCCGCTTCGGGACCCGTCACGTAGAAGGCGTCGACGGCGTTGGCGCCGAGCGTGCTGACGTGCGCGCTGCGCACCATCACGCCCGCGTCCTCCAGCGCGCGCCCGATGCGGTGCAGCAGCCCGGGCGCGTCCTGCGCCCGCACCTCGATGACGGTCGCGAGCTGCGAGCTTCCCGGCGCCACCGTCACCCGGGGCGGCGGCGGGGGCGTGCCACGGCGGCGCGGCCTGCGATAGGCGGCCTCGCGCTCGGCGAGCCGCGCGGGGATGTCCAGGGTGCCGTCCAGCGCCCGTACGAGGTCGGCCCGCAGCCGCGCCGCCTGCGGCAGCGAGCCGTACTCCGCCGCGACCCGCCACGTCAGCAGCAGCACGGACCCGCCCGCGCGGTCCGTGCTCCCCGGGGACGCCTCCGACGCGACCTCGTCGGGCAGCGGCAGCACCCGCAGATCGGCCGCGCGTACGGTCAGCCGGTGCAGCGCGAGCACCCCCGCCACTCCCGGCAGCACTCCGGACTGGTCCGGCAGGGCGATCAGCAGCTCGACGCCCACGGGTTCCGCGCCGCCCTCCCCCGCTCCCGATGCCCCGTCCGCTCCCGTTCCCACTTCCGCGTCCGCCGACGGCGCCTCGGCGCGCGCGTGCAGCGCCAGTACGGGCCCCTGGGTGCGCCATGCCTCGACGGCGAGGCGCTCGGCCTCCGCCGTCGGTACGAACGGCTCGCTCTGCTCCTCGGGGCTCTCCCCAGCGAAGACGGCGGCGACCCGCTTGACCAGGTCGGCCACCAGCGCCCCGCGCCACGCCGACCAGGCCGCGGGCCCCGTCGCGAGCGCGTCGGCCTCGGTCAGCGCGTGCAGCAGCTCCAGCGTGTCCGCGCTGCCGACGAGGTCGGCGACGGAACGCACCGTCTCCGGGTCGTCCAGATCGCGGCGGGTCGCCGTCTCGATGAGCAGGAGGTGGTGCCGTACGAGGACGGCCAGGACCTCGATGTCGGGCTCGTCGAAGCCGATGCGCGCCGCCATGTCCCGCGCGATGGTCTCCCCGGCCACGGAGTGGTCCCCCGGCCAGCCCTTGCCGATGTCGTGGAGCAGCGCGCCGACGAGCAGCAGGTCGGGGCGGTGCACGCGCCGCGCGAGGGCCGAGGCGCGGACGGCCGCCTCGACCAGGTGCCGGTCGACGGTCCAGCGGTGCACGGGGTTGCGCTGCGGACGGCAGCGCACCCGCTCCCAGTCGGGCAGCAGCCCCGTGATCAGGCCCTCCGCCTCCAGCGCCTCCCACACGGGCACCGTGGCCTCGCCCGCGCCGAGCAGCCTCACGAACTCGTCCCGCGCCTCGGCCGGCCACGGCACGGGCAGCGGCTTCGCCGCGGCCCCTGGCCCCGTGCCCGCGCCCGTACCCGTCGTCCCCGTAGCGCGCGCCATGCGCCGCACCGAGGGCAGCGAGAGCGGCAGCCCGGCCTGGGCCGCCGCTGCGGCGGCGCGCAGGGGCAGCACGGGGTCACGCTCTGGCCGCGCCGTACGGGCGAGCGCGACCTCGCCCTCGTGCTCGACGACCCCCTCGGCCAGCGGCGTCCGCTCCTGCGTGGCGGCGGCCCCCCGACCGCCGCCCAGCAGCCCCCGCAGCCGGGCCCGCCCGGACCGCGCGGCGAGCACGCGGCCGACCTCGCGCCAGGTGACGTCGGACGCGTAGGAGAGGGTGCGCGCCGACTCGTAGACGTGCCGCAGCAGTACGTCGGCGTCCAGCAGCCCGAGCGCCGCCGCGACCTGGTCCTGGTCCTGGAGCGCGAGCCGGTCGGTGGCCCGCCCGGTGGCCAGGTGGAGCGCGTCGCGCACGTCGAGCAGCGCCCCGCGCGCCGCCTCCAGGCCCTCGCGCGGCGCGTCGGCGAGCCAGGAGGCGGCGACGGCGCGCAGCGCGGTGGCGTCCCTGAGCCCGCCCCGCGCCTCCTTGAGGTCCGGTTCCAGGAGGAACTGGAGCTCGCCGTGCCGCTCGGCCCGCTCGGCGGCCATCTCGTGGAGTTCGGGCAGCCGCTTGGGCGCCTGGGCACGCCACTGCGCGAGCACCCCGGTACGCAGGTCGGCCGTGAGTGCCGCGTCGCCCGCCACGTGCCGCGCGTCCAGCAGCCCGAGCTGCACCTTGAGGTCGTCCTCCGCGGTCTTGCGGGCCTCGGCGGTGGTGCGTACGGAGTGGTCGAGGGCGAGGCCGAGGTCCCAGACGGGGTACCAGACGCGGTCGGCGATCTCCGCGATCTCACCCGGTCCGGTACGCCCGTCGTGGAGCAGCAGCACGTCCAGATCGCTGCGGGGCGACAGTTCGCCGCGCCCGTAGCCGCCGACCGCGACGAGCGCGACGCCGTCGCGCGGGGCGCCGAGCAGCCCGGCCAGCCACTCGTCCGTGAGCCGTGCCAGCTCCGCACGGCGCGGCGGCCCGGTCCGCGTCTCCCCCTGGAGGAGACGCAGCCGGGCCGCCGCATAGCCGCCGCTGGGGCTGGGGCCCGCCTCGGTCGCCACTTCCGTGTTCTCGGTCATGTGCGGTCCCCAACTCCTTTTGTGTGGTGCCCTTGACGCGCCCGGGAGCCCTAGAGCGCGTCGGGCCCGCGGTCGCCGGTCCGTACCCGGACCACGGTGTCGACGGGCACGCTCCAGACCTTGCCGTCGCCGATCTTGCCGGTACGGGCCGCCTTCATCACCACTTCGATGAGCTGCTCGGCGTCCTCGTCCTCGGCCAGCACCTCGATCCGCACCTTCGGCACGAGATCGACGGTGTACTCCGCACCCCGGTAGACCTCCGTGTGGCCGCGCTGACGCCCGTAGCCGCTGGACTCGGAGACCGTCAGGCCCTGTACCCCGAACGCCTGGAGGGCTTCCTTCACTTCGTCCAGCCGGTGCGGCTTGATGACCGCGGTGATGAGCTTCATGCGTCCACCTTCTTGTCCTTGTTGCCCTCGGGCTTACGGGGCGTCGAGCTGTCCTGGCCGCCGCCCATGGCGGGCACATGGCGGGACGCGACCGAGGAGCCGCCCACGGCGCTGAAGTCGTACGCCGTCTCCGCGTGGAACGCCTGGTCGACGCCGGCGGTCTCGTCGTCCTCGCTCGCCCGGAAGCCGATCGTGACCTGGATGAGCTTCGCGAGGATCCAGGAGACCACGAAGGAGAACGCCATGACCGAGAAGGCACCGACCGCCTGCTTGCCGAACTGGCTGATCCCGCCGACGCCGTCGATGGCCAGGAAGCCGACCAGCAGCGTGCCGATGACACCGCCGACGAGGTGGACGCCGACCACGTCGAGCGAGTCGTCGTAGCCCAGCTTGTACTTGAGGCTGACGGCCCAGGAGCAGACGACACCGGCGACGAGGCCGATCACGATGGCGCCGAGGGCGTTGACGCTCGCGCCCGACGGGGTGATCGCGACCAGACCGGCGATGGCGCCGGAGGCGGCCCCGAGGGTGGTGAAGGCGCCGTGCCTGATCCGCTCGTAGACGAGCCAGCCGAGGACCGCCGTGCCCGTGGCGAGCTGGGTGTTCATGGCCATCGTGGCGGCACTGCCGTCGGCGGCGAGCGCGGAGCCCGCGTTGAAGCCGAACCAGCCGAACCACAGCAGGGCCGCGCCGAGCACGACCAGCGGCAGGCTGTGCGGGCGCATCGGCTCGCGCTTGAAGCCGATCCGCTTGCCCACGACGAGGACGGCCGCGAGCGCCCCGATGCCGGAGTTGATGTGGACGGCCGTACCGCCCGCGAAGTCGATGACCTCCAGCTCGTAGAGCCAGCCGCCCTCGGCCCACACCCAGTGCGCGACGGGGAAGTAGACGAGGGTCACCCACAGGGCGATGAAGACCATCCACGCGCTGAACTTCACACGGTCGGCGAGTGCGCCGCTCATCAGGGCCGGAGTGAGAATCGCGAACATCATCTGGAAGAGCGCGAAGGCGAAGACGGGGATTCCGCCCTTCTCCGTCAGCGTCTCGGCATTGATGCCCTTGAGTCCCACGAAGTCGAAATTGCCGATGACCCCGCCGGTGTCAGGACCGAAGGCCAGTGAGTATCCGTACAGCACCCAGAGGACGCTGACGATGCCCAGGGAGATGAAGGACATCATCAGCATGTTGAGCGCGCTCTTGACCCGGACCATGCCGCCGTAGAAGAAGGCGAGGCCAGGCGTCATCAACATGACCAGGAACGCGCTGATCAATACGAAAGCGGTATCCGCGCCGTTCAATGTGGACGTCTCCTCGAAGTAACGACCCGTGCGGGCAGGATCTGATGGGCCGGGATGCGCCACAGGTTTCCTAACCCCGGTTTCCGTCGATGCCCCACCGTGTTTCGCCACCGTGACGATGGGCGGGCCGGTGTTACGCCGGGATGAACTGGGGGCCGCCGTCGCGATCTCCCCGTTATTCTCTGGCGGACGTCGGCGGGCACAAGGCGAAACGCGGAGAGCGACGGGACCGGCCGCGGCAGTCACCTGGATCGACCTGGCGCGGGGGAGCCGAGTCGGGCTGTCGTCGGTGGCTGCCGCGGCCGGAGTTCACGGGCCTCGTGCGCCGCGCGGGAGGGGGCTCGCGCCGGGGGGGGCCGGGGGCCGTCAGCCCGCCAGCGCCGCCTCGCCGTCCGGCAGCTCCGCCGCCATCCGCTTGTTGAGCTTGACGACCTCGTCCACGTCGCCGAAGTCCTGCGCGGCGGAGGCCGCCGTCATCCGCAGCTTGTTGTTGACCCGCTCCGAGCGCAGTCGCTTCGCCACGTCGATGGCCTCCTCGGCACGCACGACGCAGCGCTCGGGCTCCCTCTGGAGCAGGTGCACGCTGGCCATTCCGATGAGGTTGAGCGCGTAGGACCTGCGGTGGCCGCCCCCCTCCGCCTCCTCGGCCTCGCGCCGGAACAGCTCGACGGCGCGCTCCATCGCGGGCCGCGCCAGTGAGGCGTAGGTGGGGCTGCGGCCCGAGAAGTAGGCCAGATCGCGGTAGGAGTGGGCCGTCTCCGCGTTCAGCTCCGCCTCGGAGAAGAAGCGGATCCAGTCGGGCTCGGCGCCCTCCGCCGCGTCGACGTCCTGGAAGGTGTCCTCGGCCATCCGCACGGCACGCTTGCACTTGCCCGGCTGGCCCATGTTCGCGTAGGCGCGGGCCTCCATCGCATACAGCATGGACTGCGTGCGCGCCGTGGCTCCTTCCCTGCTGCCGTACTGCGCGAGGTGGATCAGCTCCAGCGCGTCCTCGGCACGGCCCAGGTGGATCATCTGACGGCCCATCTTGCTGAGGATGAACGAGCCGAGGGGGCGGTCGCCCGCCTCCTTGGCGGCGTGGAGCGCGAGCACGAAATACTTCTGCGCCGTGGGCTGGAGCCCGATGTCGTAGCTCATCCAGCCCGCCAGCTCGGCCAGCTCGGCCGTGACGCTGAACAGCCGCCTGGCGACCGTCTCAGCGTGCGTCTCCTGGAGGAGGTCCGTGACCTCGTGGAGCTGGCCGACGACCGCCTTGCGCCGCAGTCCGCCGCCGCACTGCGCGTCCCACAGCCGGAACATCACCGTGGTCTGCTCCAGCAGCTCCAGCTCGGGCACCGACAGCTTCAGCCCGCGCCGCATCCCCCCGAAACCGCCTGCCGCGACGCTCCCCCGCGCCTGGGAGGGCACCGGCGCACCGCCGCCACCGGCGCCGGCTGCGGCTGGTGCGCCGGGCCCGCCGGGAGCACCGGGGCCGCCTGGACCTCCAGGGCTGCCGGGGCTCGGCACCAGCCAGCGCTGCATCGGCTCGATCAGTGCGGGCCCCGCTGACATCGCGAGCGAGGTGCCGAGGAAGCCGCGCCGCCCCAGCATCAGATCGCTGCGGGAGAACTCGTTGATCATCGAGACGGTCTGCGGGGCCGCCCAGGGCAGGTCCACACCGGACGCCGCGGGCGACGGGCGGGCCGGGCGCAGGCCCAGGTCCTCGACGGCGACGACACAGCCGAAGCGCTCCGAGAACAGCTCCGAGAGGATGCGGGGGATGGGCTCGCGGGGCTGTTCACCGTCGAGCCAGCGGCGCACGCGTGAGGTGTCCGTGCTGATGTGGTGGGCGCCCATCTGGCGCGCCCTTCGGTTGACCTGCCGCGCAAGCTCGCCCTTCGACCAGCCACTCCGCAGGAACCACGAATCCAGCCGCTCGTTCGGGCGCTTCTCGCCCTCGCCCACTGGTCACGCCCCCATCCGTCCGGCTCCATCGCCGTCGCTGGCCCGTCATGCCTCCGGGTCACGGCCCGGCTTGCCTCCGGCATACTCACGCCGCCGGGCTCGCATTGTGTGTACCGAAAGTAATCCTACGATCACCGTTCGCGCGAGGGTTCCCTCAGAAACGCCACCATTCGCCACCCCTTCGAATGAACCTCTTCCAGGCTCTTCGCGATTCACTTGACACAGGGATGCGACCGCGCCGCCGGACCCGCAGGCACCGGAGTCGTCACTGTACGCAGCGCCGTCGTAACCATCGGCACACGGGACCCGTTGGAGGGAGCATGGGCTTCACGATCGGCGCCATCGGCGGTCTCAACGGCATCCGGGAGTTTCGAGAGCTGCGCCCCGGCTCCCGGCGACGCAGCCGCGCCTCCGAGTGCACGGCAGTGGCCGAGTACACGGGGCTGTGGGGCTGGCCGGTCGTGCCGGGGGCCCGCGCCCTGCGCACCGGCGGCGGTCGCTCGGCGCGCGTGGAGTGCTCGTGCGGCGCGCGGGCCTGTCCGGCCCCCGGAGCGCATCCGCTCGACGCCTCCCTGGAGATTCCGGCGGGCGCCACCCTGGACGAGGCGAGCGAGGCGTGGGGCGCCGTGCCGGGCGCCGCCGTGCTGCTCCCGACGGGCCGGGCCTTCGACGTGATCGAGGTGGCCGAGGGCGCCGGGCACCAGGCGCTGGTGCGGCTGGAGCGCATGGGCCTGCCGCTGGGGCCCGTCGCCGTCGCACCCACGGGCCGCGCCTGGTTCTTCGTCGCTCCCGGGGCCGCCGCCGAACTCCCCGAGCTGCTGTACCGCATGGGCTGGGACGACGCGGGGCTCGATCTGCGCGGACTGGGCGAGGGCGACCACATCACGGCGCCGCCCTCCGACATGGCGGGGCTCGGCCAGGTCCGCTGGCTGCGCCCGCCGACGCTGGAGGCCGCGGGCCGTCCGCCGCAGGCACGGCTGCTGCTGGGCACTCTGGCGTACGTCTGCAACCGGCAGTCGGGTTAGCCAAGGCCCGGCCGCCCCACCGACCGCACGAGCGCGCCCCGTCCCATCTGCACCATGGGGCGGGGCGCTTCGCGCTGTGTGGGGGTAGGGGAAATGGGGTCGGGGGTGGGGGTGGGGGGAATGGGGGCGACGTGCGCGGGAGGCCGCGCACCGGCCGATGTCGTACGTGAAGTCGTACACGATCGGCGAGGCGGGCCCGTGCCCGTCAGCCGTCGATCAGCGCCTCCACGAACGCCTGCGGCTCGAAGGGCGCCAGGTCGTCCGCGCCCTCGCCCAGGCCGACCAGCTTCACGGGGACGCCCAGCTCGCGCTGGACGGCGACGACGATGCCGCCCTTGGCCGTGCCGTCCAGCTTGGTGAGCACGATGCCCGTGATGTCCACGACCTCGGCGAAGACGCGGGCCTGGACGAGCCCGTTCTGCCCCGTGGTGGCGTCCAGCACGAGCAGCACCTCGTCGACCGGGCCCTGCTTCTCGACGACGCGCTTGACCTTGCCCAGCTCGTCCATGAGCCCCGTCTTGGTGTGCAGACGGCCCGCCGTGTCGATGAGGACGACCTCGGCACCGGCCTCCGTGCCCTGCTTGACGGCGTCGAAGGCGACGGAGGCGGGGTCGCCCGCCTCGGGCCCGCGCACGGTGCGGGCGCCGACGCGCTCGCCCCAGGTCTGGAGCTGGTCGGCGGCGGCGGCGCGGAAGGTGTCGGCCGCGCCCAGGACGACCGACTTGCCATCGGCAACCAGGACGCGGGCCAGCTTGCCGGTCGTGGTGGTCTTGCCCGTGCCGTTGACCCCGACGACCAGGACGACACCCGGACGGTCCACGGCGCCCCGGGTCTCGGTGTGCACGGTGCGGTCCAGATCGGGGCCGACCAGCGTCAGCAGCTCTTCGCGCAGCAGTGCGCGCAGCTCGTCGGGCGTACGGGTGCCGAGCACCTTGACCCGCTCGCGCAGCCGCTCCACCAGCTCCTGGGTCGGCGCGACGCCGACGTCGGCGGCCAGCAGGGTGTCCTCGATCTCCTCCCAGGTGTCCTCGTCCAGGTGCTCGCGCGAGAGGAGCGTGAGCAGTCCCTTGCCGAGGGAGTTCTGCGAGCGCGACAGCCGGGCGCGCAGGCGCACCAGCCGTCCCGCCGACGGTTCGGGCGTCTCCACCTCGGGCTCGGCCGGGGCTGCGGGCGCCTCGGCCTCCGCCGCGGGGGCCTCGGCGTCCGGCAGGCCGACCTCTTCGATCGTCCTGCGCTCCCCCTCGGGCCTGCCCTCGGCGTCCTCGCCGACGTGGGGTTCGGCGGGCGGTGCGGTGGTGGTCTCGGTGGCGGATTCGGGCTGCTCGGGCCTGGCGGCCTTCTTCTTACGGCCGCTGACCACGAGCCCGCTGATCGCGGCCAGCGCGACCACGGCGATGACTACTACAAGGATGACGATTTCCATAGCCCGTCCAGTATCCGCGACCGTCAAGCATTCGCGGTCATTCCCTCTTCGGGCGCGCTCCGCTACGGTCCGCGCCCGTGACGGTACTCAGCAGCGTGCGCTTCAACCTCGTCCAGCCGGGGCCCGCCGACGACGGCGCGCCCGCACGGCTCCACGACCGCTACCGCGCGGCCCTCGACATGGCGGCCTACGCGGACGAGAGCGGGATCACCTCAGCCATCGTGGAGGAGCACCACGGCTCCCCCGACGGCTGGCTTCCCGCGCCCCTGACCCTGGCCGGACTGATCCTCGGCAGGACCAGACGGCTGACGGTGACCGCGTGCGCGGTGATCGCCCCGCTGTACGACCCGCTGCGGCTCGCCGAGGAGATCGCCGTCCTCGACCTGGCCAGCGGCGGACGCCTGGTGACGGTGGCCGGGATCGGCTACCGGCCGGAGGAGTACGAGGCGCTGGGGGTGGAGTGGAAGGAGCGGGGCCGCCTCCAGGACGAGGCGCTGGAGACGCTGCTCGCCGCGTGGACGGGCGAGCCGTTCCCCTTCCGGGGGCGTACGGTCCGCGTCACGCCCCGCCCGTACTCGAAGCCCCGGCCGATGCTCTTCGCGGGCGGCTCGTCGCGTCCTGCGGCGCGCCGTGCGGCGCGGCTCGGGCTGCCTTTGTTCGTCGCGGCGCATCTGCCGGAGCTGGAGGCGTACTACTACGAGCAGTGCGCGCGGCACGGTACCGAGGACCGAGGGCTGTGCATGATGCCTCCGTCGGACCAGTCGCTGCTGCACGTCACCGAGGATCCGGACCGGGCGTGGGCGACGCTGGGCGAGCACTTCCTGTACGAGGCCCGTACGTACGCCTCCTGGCAGACCTCGGACGTGCACTCCGCCGTGCGCTCGGGGGCCCGCAGCGTCGAGGATCTGCGGGCCGAGGGGATCTACCGCTTCGTCACGCCCGAGGAGTGCGTCGAGCTGGCCCGCGCTTCGGGGCAGCTCACCCTGCACCCGCTGTGCGGCGGGATGCCGGTGGACGAGGGCTGGCGCTCCCTCCACCTGCTGGGGGAACGGGTGCTGCCGCGCCTGGAGGGCTGAGCGCGGACGCGGGAACCCGGGGACGCGGGAACCCGGACATGGCGACATGGCGCTGCCCCGGCACCTGGCACGGACCAGGGACCGGGGCAGCTCTCGTTGCCGAGGAGAGGGGCGGCGGGGTGTTTAGCCCATCTCCTCCAACGCCTTGCCCTTCGGTTCCGGCACCCACTTGAGCAGGAACGGAATCGAGAGCAGGGCGAAGATCGTGTAGATCACGTACGTGGCCGACAGGTTCCACTCCGAGAGGCTCGGGAAGCTGGCGGTGATGGCCCAGTTCGCGATCCACTGCGCGGAGGCGGCGACGCCGAGCGCGGCGGCACGGATCTTGCTCGGGAAGATCTCGCCGAGCAGCACCCAGACGACGACGCCCCACGAGAGCGCGAAGAACAGGGTGAAGGTGTGGGCACCGATCAGCGCGACCATGCCCTGCGCGTCGGGCAGGTGCACCTCGCCCTTGACCGTCTCCTTGGCGGAGAAGGCCCAGGCGACGAGCGCGAGGGAGACCGCCATGCCGATGGAGCCGATGAGGGCCAGCGGCTTGCGGCCGATCTTGTCGACGAAGAGCATCGCGATGACGGTGCCGAGGATGTTCACGATCGAGGTCGTGAACGAGTAGAAGAACGAGCTCTCCGGGTTGATGCCCACGGACTGCCACAGCGTCGACGAGTAGTAGAAGACGACGTTGATGCCGACGAGCTGCTGGAACAGCGACAGGAAGATGCCGATCCAGACGATGGGCAGGAAGCCGAAGCGCCCGCCGAGCAGGTCACGGAAGCTGGACTTGTGCTCGGTGTGCATCGCCTCTTCGATCTCGGCGAGGCGCGCGTCCAGCTTCTCGTGGTCGCCCTCGACCCTCGCGAGGACCTCGCGCGCCTTGGCCTGGCGCCCCGCGGAGATCAGGAAGCGCGGGGACTCGGGGATCACGAAGGAGAGCAGGAAGTAGACGATCGCGGGGATCACCATGATGCCGAGCATCCACTGCCAGGCCTCGAGCCCGGCGAGCTTGCCGCGCTGGTCACCGTCGGCGA
Source organism: Streptomyces daliensis (assembly GCF_054782395.1). NCBI lineage: Bacteria > Bacillati > Actinomycetota > Actinomycetes > Kitasatosporales > Streptomycetaceae > Streptomyces > Streptomyces daliensis. The sequence goes on from NZ_BAAGSO010000007.1 coordinate 101,764, forward strand.
GGTTGAGGATGCCCCAGTTGACGAGCTGGGAGACCGCGATGCCCAGGACGATCGCGCCCTGCTGGAAGGAGGCGAGGCGGCCCCGGTAGGCAGGCGGTGACACCTCGGCGATGTAGGCCGGGCCGATCACCGACGCCATGCCGATGGCGACGCCGCCCAGTACCCGCCACATCGCCAGGTCCCACAGCGCGAAGGGGAGCGCCGAGCCGACCGCGCTGACGGTGAAGAGCACCGCCGCGATCTGCATCACGCGGATACGGCCGATGCGGTCGGCGATGCGTCCGGCGATGGCGGCGCCGATGGCGCTGCCGATGAGGGCGGCGGCGATGACCTGCGCGAGGAGTGCGGAGCCGATGTCGAACCTGCCGCGTACGGCCTCGACCGCGCCGTTGATCACGGAGCTGTCGTAGCCGAAGAGGAAGCCGCCCATCGCTGCGGAGGCGGTGATGAAGACGACGCGGCCGAGCGGGGCCGGCTGACTGCCTGCCGCGGGCTGCGCCATCTGCGAGGTGCTGGTCAAGGTGCTCTCCTGCGGTGCCCGGCGGCGGTGCCGGGCTCGGTGACGTCACCTTCCAGTGGGGCACACGAGGGGCCGACCCACCAGTTGAAGGTAAAAGTGACGTTGCAGAGACTATGCCTTCAAGTTTCGAAGTCAATAGGTCTTAAGAGATGAGTTTGCTCGCACACGTACCCCTCACACGTTCACTATGTGAAGTGCCGAACGATTGCCGGACCCGTGCGGGCGGCGCGTCGGCCTCGGCCGGGCGGTCTCAGCTCAGCCGCTGGCTGATGACCTTCGAGACGCCGTCGCCCTGCATCGAGACGCCGTACAGCGCGTCGGCGACCTCCATCGTCCGCTTCTGGTGCGTGATCACGATGAGCTGGGAGCTGTCCTTCAGCTCCTCCATGATCCGGATCAGCCGCTGGAGGTTGGTGTCGTCCAGGGCCGCCTCGACCTCGTCCATCACGTAGAACGGGCTGGGTCTGGCCTTGAAGATGGAGACCAGCAGCGCCACGGCCGTCAGCGAGCGCTCGCCGCCCGAGAGCAGCGAGAGCCGCTTGACCTTCTTGCCGGGCGGACGGGCCTCCACATCGACCCCCGTCGCCAGCATGTCGTCCGGGTCCGTCAGCACCAGCCGCCCCTCGCCGCCGGGGAACAGCCGCGAGAAGACGCCCTCGAACTCGCGGGCCGTGTCGTAGTACGCCTCCGTGAAGACCTGCTCGACGCGCTCGTCGACCTCCTTCACGACCTGAAGCAGGTCGGTACGCGTCTTCTTCAGGTCCTCCAGTTGCTCGCTGAGGAACTGGTGCCGCTCCTCCAGCGCCGCGAACTCCTCCAGCGCCAGCGGATTGATCTTCCCCAGCTTCTGGTACGCGCGCTCCGCCGCGCGCAGCCGCTTCTCCTGCTCCGCACGGACGAACGGCACCGGCTTGTTGCGCGGATGCTCCGGGTCCTCGGGCAGCTCCTCGCCCTCGGCGGGGGGCGAGGGCGGCACGAGCTGGTCGGGCCCGTACTCGCCGACGAGCCCGGCGGGCTCCACGCCCAGCTCCTCCAGCGCCTTCGTCTCCAGCTGCTCGACGCGCATCCGCTTCTCGGCACCCAGCACCTCGCCCCGGTGCACCGAGTCCGTCAGCTTGTCCAGCTCGTCCTTCAGCTCACGGCCCTGGTTGCGCTCGGCGGTCAGTGCCTGCTCGCGCTCGCTCTTCGCGCGCTCCGCGCTCTCGCGGGCCTCGGTCGCCCGTACGAGGGACACCTCGATGTGTGCCAACAACTGCCGCGCCCCGCTCGCCACGGCGCCCGCCACCTCGGCCTCGTGCCGCATCCTGGCCCGACGCTGCTCCGCGCGCGCCCGCGCCTCGCGCTCGGCGCGCGCCCCTCGGTCGAGGGAGTCGGCGCGTCCGGCGAGGGACTTCACGCGCTCCTCGTGCGTACGGACCTGGAGGCGGGCCTCCATCTCGGTCTGCCGCGCGTTGGCGCCGTCGGCCGACAGCCTGTCCCGTACGGACGTGTCCGGCTCGGTCTCCTCATCCTCCTGCGCCTCCTCGGCGACGGCCAGCCGTTCGGCCAGCTCCTCCGCCTGCTCCGTCGCCCGCTGAAGCGCCTCCTCGGCCTTGGCGACCGCAGCGGCTGAGCGCTCGGCCTCGCCCCCGGCCGCCCTCGCCTGGCCGCCGAGCTGTCCGAGACGGCCCGCGACCTGGGACTTCTCCCTGTCGGCCGCGCTGCGGCGCGCACCCAGCTCCTCGACGCGTGCCGCGCACTCCCTCCGGTGCTCCTTGGCCCGTTCCTGCGCGGCGTCCAGCTCCTCGCAGCGCGCCGCCAGTTCCTCCAGCTCCGCCGCCGCCTCGTCGACGGCCGCCTGCGCCTCCAGCAGGCTGGGAGCGCCCGCCGAGCCGCCCTGCGCGAAGTGGGCGCCCAGCAGGTCGCCCTCCTCGGTGACCGCCTTCAGCTCGGGGCGCCGCGCGAGCAGTTCCTCCGCTTCCTCCAGCGTCCCGACGACGACCACGTCGCGCAGCAGCGTCCGTACGGCGGGCATCAGCGCCGTGGGCCCGCGCACCAGGCCGGCCGCCTCAAGGGGCCCGCCCTCCCCGTCGCGCCGCACGTTCTGCGCCCCTGACCAGTCCCGCGCCGCGCCGTCGCCCCCGGGCGGGGCCGCGTCCGCTTCTCCGCCGGCCCCGGCTCCGGCCCCAGAGCCCAGGAGCAGCGCGGCCCGTCCGGCGTCGTGCTTACGGAGCAGGCGCAGCGCCTCGGCCGCCGTCGACGGGTCCGCGACCGCCACGGCGTCGGCCGCCGCGCCCAGCGCCGCGGCGACGGGCACCTCGAACCCCGGCGCGACGGCGAGCAGTTCGGCGGCGGGACCGAGCAGCCCGGAGAGCTGGTCGGCGGCGGACAGCAGCGCGCCAGAGCCGTCCTTGCGGCGCAGTCCGAGGGCCAGCGCGTCGTGCCTGGCGGAGGTCGCGGCACGCTCGCGCTCGGCCAGCGTCGCCGCCTCACGGGCCGCAGTGAGCGCGGCCTCAGCGTCGGCCAGCTCGCGCTTGGCCGCCTCGTGCTCCTCCGCCAGTTCCTGATCCCCGGCGTCCAGCCCGTCCACCTCGGCCTGGAGCGTCTCGTACTCCCGCTGGGCGCGCGCGGCGCGCTCCCCGGCCTCGTCGCGTGCGGCGGCCAGCCTGTCGATCTCCGCCTGGGCCGAGGAGGCGCGGCTGCGGGCCGCGTTGACCTGGCCGTGCAGCCTGGCCAGCCCCTCGCGGCGGTCCGCGATGGCCCGCGCGACGTCCTTGAGGCGGCGCTCCTCCTCCTGGAGCCGCCGCTCCAGCTCGGCCCGGTGCGCGACGGTGTCATCCAGCGCCCTCGTCGCCGCCTCCAGCGCGGCCTCCAGCTCCGCCTCCTGCTCGCGGATCCTGGCCGCCTCGCGCTCCATCTCCTCCGGGTCACGGCCGCGCCGCTCCTCGGCGGGGGCCGCGCTCGCGTGCTGGACGCGCTGGTCGGCGAGGCCGACGGTGCCGCGCACGCGCTCGGCCAGCTGGGACAGCTCGTACCAGGTCTGCTGGGCCCGCTCCAGACGCGGCGTCAGCGTCCGCACCTGCTGCTCCAGTTCGGCCTCGCGGCGCAGCGCGTCCTTCATCTCGGCCTCGACGGCCTCCTTGCGCTCCTTGAGCGCCGCCTCGTCGGCGACCTCGGTGCGCAGGGCTTCACGCAGTGTGACCAGGTCGTCGGCGAGCAGCCGCAGCCGCGCGTCACGCAGATCGGCCTGGATCACCTGGGCCTTGCGCGCGACGGCCGCCTGCCGCCCCAGCGGCTTGAGCTGGCGCCGCAGTTCGTCGGTCAGGTCCTGCACGCGCGAGAGGTTCGCCTGCATGGCGTCCAGCTTCCGCAGCGCCTTCTCCTTGCGCTTGCGGTGCTTGAGGACGCCCGCCGCCTCCTCGATGAACGCGCGACGGCCCGTCGGATCGGCGTGCAGCACACCGTCGAGCTGCCCCTGACCGACGATGACGTGCATCTCGCGGCCGATGCCGGAGTCGGACAGCAGTTCCTGGATGTCGAGCAGCCTGCAGGTGTCGCCGTTGATCTGGTACTCGCTGCCACCGTTGCGGAACATGATCCGCGTGATGGTGACCTCGGAGTAGTCGATGGGGAGGGCACCGTCGGCGTTGTCGATGGTGAGGGAGACCTCGGCGCGGCCGAGCGGGGGCCGCCCGGTCGTCCCGGCGAAGATGACGTCCTCCATCTTGCCGCCGCGCAGCGACTTCGCGCCCTGTTCACCCATGACCCAGGAGAGCGCGTCCACGACGTTGGACTTGCCGGAGCCGTTGGGGCCGACGACACACGTGATGCCGGGCTCGAAGCGCAGCGTCGTGGCGGAGGCGAAGGATTTGAAGCCCCGCAGTGTCAGGCTCTTGAGGTGCACGCCGTCGGACTCTAGTCCACACGCCCTCCGGGACGGCCCTCCGGATGCGGCGCTGCGCGCCGATAGGACTTTTTCGGTTTCACCGGGGAGGGGGAGGGGCACATCAGTCGGTAACGAAGTTCCGGGCAACCGGTGGGGAAATGACGAAGGGACGCCGAAGCGTCCCTCGCAGATTTTTCTTTAGCGGTGGGTTGCACAGCCCGACCGGCCCGGCGGGCTGGTCAGGTCAGCGCGGGCTCCGCCTTGGATACGTCGATGCGTTCGATGCCTTCGAGCACCGAGTCCTGGTGCCTGGCGGCGGCCGCAAGAGCGTCGTTCTCGGCCTGCATCCGAACGAGTTCGGATTCCAGGTCCTGGACACGCTGCTGAAGCCGTCGCATCTCGGCGAGGACTCGGGGGTCGGAGCCGCCGACGTAACCGAGAAGCGCCTTTGCCATGATGGATGGTCCTCCACACTGAGTGACCGACCGAAGCGGTGGTGGGTCGAGGGGGATGATGAACACCCGCTGTGCTTGTTCTGCACTTTTCCTCAAGACCAAACAGCACAGGTGCGCGGGGTTCCCAGCGTCTCACCAAAAGGTATGACGGTCAACACGATCACACCCCGCGGCGCCGGGCTGCCATGACGTGGCGCTCTCGGGACCGGAGGCGGAGGCCCTCGACTCGACGGGCTTGTTGATCACCTTTGACTCGCTTGGCGAGAGCCTTGCACGCCGGACCGCGATTGGCAACCGTTTTGGATCACCGGATCGCGAAGCCGTCGTAGCCGCCCCTCGGCTCGTCCCAGATCTCCGTGACGCCGTCCACGCGCCCCGGCGTGTCGCCCGTACGCAGCCATTCCAGCAGTTCCTCGCAGTCCGCGCGCGCCCCCTCGGCCACCACCTGGACCCGGCCGTCGCCCAGGTTGAGGGCGAAGCCGACGAGGCCGCCGATGCGCAGGGCGCACGCCCGGGTGAACCAGCGGAAGCCGACGCCCTGTACCTGTCCCCGCACCCAGGCGGTCAGCCGGGCCCGCTCCACGGCGCCGCTCGCGCCTCCGCTTCGGCCTCCGTCTTCCGTTCCGGTTCCGGGGCCGGTTTCCGCGTCGGTACCGGCACCGGGAGCGGCCCCTGGGGCGCCCTGACCCGTTTCCGCACCGTCGTCCGGTGTGTTCGATGTGCTCGCAGCCATGGCCTGCACGCTATCCGGACATTTCTCCGGGAGGCACATCCGCCCCCTCCGTCATGCCGTACAGTCCCGCACCAATGAGGCCCACTCGTGTGGGTGATGAGTGGGAAAAGTGACGACGAGCGACCGCCGAGCATTGTGAGGACAGCAGAGATGGGCCGCCATCGACGCGTTACCGCAGCTCCTTCCCCCGACCGCGCCCCCGCCCCCGGTGCCCACCGGCACCGGGCACACGGGAAACGCGGCCCCGCCCCCGTACGCACCGGCCTGCTCGGCGCTTCCGCCGCGCTCGCGGTGGGCGCGGTGGCCGTGGCCTCCGGGCTGATACCCGGGCCCGGTGCCCTCGGCGGCGGCCAGGGCGCCGACAGCGTCCAGGCGGGCGGACCGCCGGACCCACAGACCCGGGCCCCCTCCCCCACTTCTCCCTCCGCCTCTGAACGCGACCCGGGTTCGAGCCGCGACGCGGACCGCAAGACCGCCCCTTCGGCGCAGCCCTCCGATTCCGGCAAGCCCTCCGAGAAGCCCTCCGGTTCGCCGTCGCGGCAGCCCTCGGACAACAAGGGCGACGGCGACTCCTCGGCGTCACGGGCGGGCAGCGGCGGCGGCAAGGCCGAGACCGAGGGTTCCGGGAACCGCGGCGGCACGACGGGCTCCTCGGGGCCCGAGGCAGCGGCGGAGGCCGAGGTGCTGAGCCTGGTCAACCAGGAGCGAGCCCAGGCGGGCTGCAAGCCCGTGACCGCCGACTCCGAGCTGGCCACGCTCGCCGGTGACTTCAGCGAGGACATGGCCAGGCTCGGCTTCTTCGACCACACCTCGCCCGACGGCCAGAGCCCCTGGGACCGCGCCGAGGAACAGGGCATAGACGACCTCGGCGGCGAGAACATCGCCCGCGGGCAGGCGAACGCGCAGTCGGTGATGGACTCCTGGATGAACAGCCCGGGCCACAAGGCGAACATCCTCAACTGCGACTACCGCACGCTGGGCGTCGGCGCGCACTTCGCCGAGGGCGGCCCGTGGTGGACGCAGGACTTCGGCTTCTAGGAAAACCGCAGGTCAGAACCCTTAGTCGGGGCGATGGGCCGCGTCTGGGCCGTCAGATCCGGAAGCGGACCCCAAGACGCGGTCGACTGCGGCCCTACTCCTTGACTCGCTCGTGGGCATCAGGTGCGTGTAGATGCGAAGCGTGAAGCCGGGGTCATGGTGCCCGAGGTACTCGCTCACCGCCTTGATGCTCTCCCCAGCGTCCAGGAGCACCGAGGCATAGAAGTGCCGGAGCGCATGCATGCCGTTCTCACGCCCCGCTGGCACACCCGCGATCCGAAGCGCAGGCTTCCAGACCCGATGGTTGAACCTGTTCCTGTCCAGCGGAAGCCCTCCGGGGCTCGTGAAGATGAGGAAGGCCGTGACAAGCGGGCCGGACAGGCTGCCCCACGGCAGAGTGACAGCCACAGGCTTGTGCCTAGCCATATGCCCCGTCAGCCCGACGTCCACGGCGTTGGGCAACGGGACGTCGCGTTCCTTCCCTCCCTTCGGCGGAGCGAAGATCGGCCCCCCGCGCAAGAGCTTGACCTGACGGACTATGTGGACGACGCCCTTGGACCTGTCGATGTCCTCAAGTGCCAGCCCGAAGACCTCACCCTGTCGCATGCCGCAACCAGCGGCCGGATCAACCGTCGCTTCGTAGCGCTCCGGCAACGCCTCTCGCACTGCGGTCACTCGGTCAGTCGACCACGGCCGCATCCTGCGCGAGTCGCGCTGAGGAGGCTTCACGGAGCGCGCGCTACAGGGGTTCTCGCGAATGATGCGCTCCTCCACCGCAGCACTGAAGACTGTGGAGACGTGCGCGAAGATGCCACGCCGGTACGCGGCCGACAGCCCCGCCTCTTCCAGGCACCGCATCCACAGCTTCAGATCCGACGACTTGAACGCGTCCATGGCCCTGCCACCGATGTGGGGGAAAGCGTGCAGCCGTAGCCGCATCTCCACAGACTCACGCGTGGCCGGGTCCGTCGTCTGCGTCGGCATCCACACATCAACGGCGAACCGCTCGAAGGTGATCCGACCAACGGCCGGGTCGATGTACTGGCCGCTGGCCATGTCCGTCTCAATCTTGGACAGCCATTGTTCAGCGCGGCGCTTCTGGCCGTCTGGGAAGCTCTTGGACTTCTCGGTGCCGTCGGGGCCGATGTAGCGGGCGCGGTAGCGCATGCCCTTGCCGTATCGCGCGGTCTTGATGCGGCGGGTCTTGCCGTCAGGGTCTTCTTCGGTCTTGTACCAGCGGTCTTGGATGTGGCCTGCCATGTGTCCGGATCTCCTCTGGGCATGAAGAGGGGAGGGCCCTGGTGGGGCCCTCCCCTGGGTTATGTGGTGTTTTCTAGGCGGCGGCTAGGTCGCCGCTCTTCTGCTGGGTGACGTACGTCCGTACGTCGGCGGGGTCGTAGCGCACGTGCTTGCCGATGCGGAAGCCGGGCGGTCCGGTGCGTTTCTTCCGCCACTGGTAGACGGTTTCGAGGGGGACGCCGAAGATCTCGGCGATGTCGTCGGGGGTGAGGTAGCGGTCAGGTAGGCCGCCCCGAAGGGTGGCGCGGGGGTCGGGGCGAGCGGACCGGGTTCGGCTCATGGGGTCCTCTGAAGTCGAGTCACGGGCCCTTGTGTGTCCGAGGTTGGGATTTCTGCGTCACCGCGTCATGTGCGTCATGCATGGCTCTGGCCTGCGGGTTTGGGTGACGCAGGGGTGCGGGGGTGCGTCATCCGTGACGTGGATGACGCAGGGTGACGCAGCCATTAGCCGTCTGCGTCACGGCTGTCACCGCAGGCCAGGGGCCACATTCAGCCTGTGGGTGACGCAGGTGACGCAGGATTCCTCTCTTAGGAAAAAGAGAGGGGGTGTCTGTGGTGGTGCGGTGCGCTCAGGGCGTGAAGAAGGAGCCGCTTCGCGGCGCGTCCTTTGGGCGGCGCGCTGCGCCGAACAGCAAGAGGAGCACGCGTCGTCGCCTGACCGGGTGCTCTTCTTGCTTGTCCGAGCGGCCACAGCGGCGGGTCAGAAGACCTCGCCCTGTTCCTGTGGGGGTTGGGGTGCCTGTCGGGTCATCTCCAGGTAGCGGCCCTCGCGGGTGCGGCCGGAGTCGATGAGGACGCCCCGGGCGGCAAGGGTGGGCTGGAGGCGCTTGAGCCGGTCGGAGAGGACCTTGCCCGTGGTCGGCCAGCCCTTAGGCAGGGGCCGCAGTTCCTCGCCCGCGTAGAGGCGGCTGAGGTGGTACAGCCACTCAGTGGAGGTCATCCGCTGCGCCGCGCCCGGCTCCATGCTGGCGGCGTGCTGCAACACGGTCTGCGCCAGCAGGTCACCCTCGATCACGTCGTCATTCAGGTCGTCCAGGCTGGCCCGGTAGGCGGCCAGCGCGCCGAAGCCGGTCGCGGCGTCCAGTTGCGCGCACAAGTGCGCGAAGTCCGCCATCCGCAGATCGGTCGGAGTCTCGGCCTCGGCCGCGCGCACCTTGACCGTCAGGTCCAGGAGCGACCCGAGGACGACGGGCAGGATCTCCTCGAACTCGGTCCACAGCTCCGCCTCGGTCCGCCGCACGCGGGGCCTCTCCAGACGCAGCGGCAGAAGCCGTTCCGCGAGGTCGCCACGGATCACGCCCACGTCGATGCCGGTCAGCAGCAGGGGGCGGCGGTAGCCGACGCGGAACACGTCCCCGTCAGTGAACAGAGCCCGCTTGACGCTCTCCGCGCCCGTGACGATGCAGCACACGGCATCGGAGAGATCCGGGGTCAGGTGCGAGAGGTTGTCCAGCGCCGTGACCCACCCGGCCGCCACCGCCGCAATCAGGTTCTCCTCATCCTTCGGTGCGCGGCGCAGGTCACCGCTCATACCCTCGATGATCCGCACCAGCATCCGCCCCCCGGTGGACTTGCCCGCCCCCTGCGGCCCGGTGAGGAAGGGGGCGGGCACCGGCACGGACGGGCCCAGGCAGCCGATCAGCCAGGCGAGGGCCAGGCACTCAGTCTCCGCGCTGGCGAAGTTGCACAGCCGCAGTAGCAGGTCGATGCCCTTGCCGTCGGTGTCCCTGGCCGGGAGGGGCAGTTCTCCGGTGAGCTGGGTGCGGCGCCAGCACACCTCACGCGGGTCAGGGGTAGTGATGTCCCAGCCGGTGGGGTGGATGCGCACGGACTGTCCGTCGGCCCGTCCCAGGTCCAGCCACGTGGCGCCGTCGAAGCCGGGGGCGACGCGGATGTGTGTGGGCTGTACGTCCTCGGTGAGCGCGAGTGCTTCGATCAAGTCCAACGCCTCCTTGAGCGCGGTGCCGTTGAACACGCCTACGCCGTCGCGGAAGAGTCCGACCATGAGTTCCTGTCGGTGGCTGCCGGTGGTCCCTTGGGAGCGGATGGGGCGGGCCACGGGGTGGCCGTTCTTCTGCGCGTACACGGTGCCGTCGGCGGTGCGGAAGTAGCGGAAGTGGGCTTGGGCGTAGTCGGTGATGACCTCGCGGGCCGGGGTCTTCTCGTCCTCGGACATGGCTCACATCCCCAGGGCGGTGCGGGCGTTGGTCCACGCGTCCGTGCAGTGCCTCAGCGTTTCGCCCTTGGCCTGCGCGGCCGTGAACAACCGGGCGACGTGGGTGTCGGTGAGGCAGCCGCACCGGCCGTGCGTGGCCAGCACCGCCAGGAAGGTGCGGTAGACGGTCGCGTGGATCGCGCTGCGGGCCTCCCTGATGCGCTGCTCCGCCATCGTGATGCCGCGTTCCAGGTAGGCGGGGGTGCGGTGACGGCACTCCCCGCCCCCGGCCCCGGCGGGCACGCTGATGACCTGCGGCACGGGCCGTGCCGTGGGGCGCTCCTTCACGGCCAGCTCGCGCACGGCCTCCGGCAGGTCCGCGAGGGTGCCGGTTCCGGGGCCGAGCCAGCGGGCGTAGGCCATCGTGGACTTGATGTCCACGCCCGGCCTCACCGCGTTCACCGACCGCATGGCGCCCCGGTAGATCCAGTGCTCACCCCGCGTCGTCGGCACGGTCCGGGTGGCGGGCAGGGCGGTGCGGGCCCAGGCGACCGCCGCCGCGTCGTCCAGGTCCACGACAGTCAGCCCGGCCCCGCCCGGGTGGTAGGCGACAGCCGCCGCCCCACGCCACGCGTGCCGCCAGGGGCCAGAGTCGATGACGTCCGGGTCGATGGTGGCGGCGGCCCACCCGTGGCAAGGGGCCGGGCAGCGGCAGGGGCCTGCGGTCTTCATGTTCGGCCGACCACCGCAGACGTTGTTGGCGCACGCCGGGCAGTTGCCGAACGGCACCTTCCCGGCCCGCAGCGGCAGCACCGGGACACCGGACGCCGCGAGTTCCAACGCGGTGCCCAGGGCGGCGCTCAGCAGACGCGGCCTGTTCCGCGCTCGCCGGATGTCGGTGGGTTGGGTCATGCTGGAGACCTCCATCAGGTCTGTTGAGGGACGGATGGATGAGGGCGGCCCCGGACTTTGGCGAGACGGGGGCCGCCCT
>NZ_BAAGSO010000008.1:0-86281 GCF_054782395.1 Streptomyces daliensis
CCAGCCCGATGAACCGCCGGATGCGTGACCCGCATGTCCGGTGGTGTGGGAGGAGGGCCGGGCGACCCGGCCCTCCTACCCGTTTCCCGGCCTGGCTCCGGGGCCGGGTTCGGGCCCGGAACCAGGCCCCGGAGCGGAGCGCGTGATTCCGGCCCGCTGGCCTGCTCCGGGGCGTGCCACCGGGTGACCGGGCCGTGCTGCCCGTAGACCGGAGGTGGTCGAGCGTGATCATGGGCGACCGTTCGCGGGACGGTCCGCGGGCCCCGGATTACGGGCCTGATCACCCGGACCGCTCCCCTCCCTTTCCGCCTCGTACGTCACTAAGGGTCGCCTAAGATGCGGCGCGTGCAGCACCAGACCGTGCAGTTCCCGCAGCCCGCGCGGCAGCAGCGCCGCCCGCCCACGCCCTCCCACCCCGACCTGTGCGCGCGTACCCTCCGCGTCCTGCTGCGGCGCTACGGCGCGGGGGAGCCCCTCTCCTGTGTGCCCCTCTCCCAGGGACTGCTCAACCACGGGTACCGGCTCGCGACCACCCGGGGCCGCTTCTTCCTCAAGCACCATCTCGACGGCGACCCCGAGGCCATCGGCCGCCAGCACCGCGCCACGGCGCTGCTCGGTGCGCTCGGCATCCCCGTCGTGCCGCCGGTGTCCGACGTGGAGGGGCGCACCGTCGCGGTCGTCGGCGACCGCTGCTACGCGCTGCACCCCTGGATCGAGGGCCGCCACCGGCACGGCAGCGAGCTGACCACGGCGCAGTCCCGCCGCCTCGGCGCCCTGCTGGGGCAGGTGCACACCCGGCTCGCGCAGGTCATACCGGCCGCCGCCGCGCCCGCGCACCCCAGCGCCGACCCCTCGGACACGCACGCCCTCATCGGCGAACTCCTCGTCCGGATCAGGGCACGGAAGGCGCCCGACAGCTTCGACGCGCTCGCCGAGTACCGCCTCCTGGAGCGCCGTGCGCTGCTGCACGACGTCGCGGGGCAGCGTCCGCCCGAGGGCGCCGAGCCGGTCGCGGGCTGGGTGCACGGCGACTTCCACCCCCTCAACCTCCTCTACCGTCACACCGACCCCGACAGCCCCGGCAGTCCCGGCGACCCTGACGACTCGGGCGGCCCCGGTGAGCCGCTCGCGATCGTCGACTGGGACCGGCTGGGGGTGCAGCCGCGCGCCGAGGAGGCGGTACGGGCCGCGGCGATCTTCTTCGTGCGGCCCGACGGCACCCTCGACCTGCCCCGCGTACGGGCCTACGCGCGCGCGTACCGCCACGCGGCCCACGCCTCCCCCGACGAGCTGAGCGCGGCGGTGCACCGCGTGTGGTGGGAGCGGCTCAACGACTTCTGGATGCTGTGCTGGCGCTACGAGCTGAGCGACGGCCGCGCCGATCCGCAGTTCCCCGCCGCGGCGTCGCTTGTGGTGTGGTGGACGCGCGAGTACGCGGCGGTGCGCGGCGCGTTCTGCGACTGACCGGGCACCGGGCGACGGGCGCGGGGCGCGGGGCGCTGGGCGCGGGGGCACCCGGCGCGGGGCGACGGTTAGGCGCCCCCGTCACCCCGCGCCGCCCGGCCCGCCTGCATACGGGCCACGTACGCGGCGGCCTGCGAGCGGCGCTCCATGCCGAGCTTGGCGAGCAGCCCTGAGACATAGTTCTTGATCGTCTTCTCGGCGAGGTGGAGGCGCTCGCCGATGGCGCGGTTGGTCAGGCCCTCGCCGATCAGATCGAGGATCCTGCGCTCCTGGCCGGTCAGCGACGCGAGCCTGCCGTCCTCCTCGGACCTGCCGCCGTCGCGCAGCCGCTCCAGCACCCGCTGCGTGGCGACGGGGTCCAGCAGCGACTTGCCCGCCGCGACGTCCCGTACGGCCCCCAGCAGCTCCTGGCCGCGGATCGCCTTCAGCACATAGCCCGAGGCCCCGGCCATGATCGCGTCGAAGAGTGCCTCGTCGTCCGAGAACGAGGTGAGCATCAGGCATCTGACGTGCTCGTCCCGCGAGCGGATCTCGCGGCAGACCTCGACGCCGCTGCCGTCGGGGAGGCGTACGTCGAGGACGGCGACGTCGGGACGGGTGGCGGGGATGCGGACGAGCGCGTCGGCCGCCGTGCCAGCCTCGCCGACGACCTCGACGTCGGATTCCACCGAAAGCATCTCGTGTACCCCCCGACGGACCACCTCATGGTCATCGACGAGGAATACGGTGATTTTTCGGTCTTCGCGCACGGCCTCAGTCTCACATACTGGTCCCCGCGCCGCTCTTCCCGCGCTTGTGGCCTCCGGGATACCGTGCGGGTGTCCGCGGGGTCCGCGAGGCCGTGACCAGTGACGTCCCTGATATCCCGACGATGTTTGGATTTCCGAGTTCTTAGTTGGATATCCGAACAAAGTTGCAGGTCAGGGCGGCTTCGTGCGTGTATGGAGGTCTGGGCATGGCTTCAGCGGGCCGTCGACCGGGACAGTAGTCACCGCTCGGCTTCCGTCCGCGCCGCACCCACCCCGTGCGCCGTACGGGAACGGGCGAGCCTCCCCCCGCCTCCCAGGCGGGGGATCCCCAGGCCACCGGCGACCCCGGGGGCCGGACAGAAGAGGAGCACACGTGACCGTGGAGAGCACTGCCGCGCGCGGCACAACGCGCAGCAGCGGCACCGGAGGCAAGCGCGCCACGAAGCAGACGGCCGCCGCCAAGAAGACGGCGACGGCGACGGCGAAGACGGCGGCGAAGAAGCCCTCGGCGGCGAAGAGCCCCGCGAAGGCCCCCGCGAAGAAGAAGACGGCCGCCGCCGCCCGTAAGACCGCTCCCGCCACCGCCCCTGCCCCCGCCGTCGACGGTGCCGGTTCCGGTTCCGCCGCCGGGCAGACCGAACTGATCCAGCTCCTGACCCCCGAGGGCGACCGCGTCGAGCACCCCGACTACGCGTTCGACCCGACCCCCGAAGAGCTGCGCGGCCTCTACCGCGACATGGCGCTGACCCGGCGCTTCGACGCCGAGGCCACCTCGCTCCAGCGGCAGGGCGAGCTGGGCCTGTGGGCGTCGCTGCTCGGCCAGGAGGCCGCGCAGATCGGCTCGGGGCGCGCGCTGCGCGACGACGACTACGTCTTCCCCACCTACCGCGAGCACGGCGTCGCCTGGTGCCGCGGGGTGGACCCCACGAACCTCCTCGGCATGTTCCGCGGCGTGAACCACGGCGGCTGGGACCCCAACGACAACAACTTCCACCTGTACACGATCGTGATCGGCTCGCAGGTGCTGCACGCCACCGGCTACGCGATGGGCGTGGCCAAGGACGGCGCCGACTCCGCCGTCATCGCCTACTTCGGCGACGGCGCCTCCAGCCAGGGCGACGTCGCGGAGGCGTTCACCTTCGCCGCCGTCTACAACGCGCCGGTCATCTTCTTCTGCCAGAACAACCAGTGGGCGATCTCCGAGCCCACCGAGCGCCAGTCGCGGGTGCCGATCTACCAGCGAGCGCAGGGCTTCGGCTTCCCCGGCGTCCGCGTCGACGGCAACGATGTGCTCGCCTGCCTCGCCGTGACCCGGGCCGCCGTCGAGCGCGCCCGCGCGGGGCAGGGCCCGATGCTGGTCGAGGCGTTCACGTACCGCATGGGCGCCCACACCACCTCGGACGACCCCTCCCGCTACCGCCGCGACGAGGAGCGCGTGGAGTGGGAGGCCAAGGACCCGATCCAGCGGCTGCGGCTCCACCTGGAGAAGACCGGTCTCGCCGACGCGGACTTCTTCGCCGCGCTGGACGAGGAGAGCGAGGCGATGGGCAAGCACGTACGCGAGTCCATCCGCACCATGAAGGCCCCGGACTCCATGGCCATCTTTGAGAACGTCTACGCGGACGGGCACGCGCTGGTGGACGAGGAGCGCGCCCAGTACGCGGAGTACGCCGCGTCCTTCGCCGACACCGCCGAGGAGGGCCGCTGACATGGCCACCGACACTTCCGTCTCCTCTCCCGCCGTCTCCTCCGCCACTGCCGCCACCCCTGGCAGCGTGCGGAAGATGCCCCTCTCGAAGGCGCTGAACGAGTCCCTGCGCAAGGCCATGGAGAACGACTCCAAGGTCCTGATCATGGGCGAGGACGTCGGCAAGCTCGGCGGCGTCTTCCGCATCACCGACGGGCTCCAGAAGGACTTCGGCGAGGACCGGGTCATCGACACCCCGCTCGCCGAGTCCGGCATCGTCGGCACCGCCATCGGGCTGGCCCTGCGCGGGTACCGGCCCGTCGTGGAGATCCAGTTCGACGGCTTCGTCTTCCCCGCGTACGACCAGATCGTCACGCAGCTCGCGAAGATGCACGCCCGCGCGCTGGGCACCATCAAGCTGCCGATCGTCATCCGCATCCCCTACGCGGGCGGCATCGGCGCCGTCGAGCACCACAGCGAGTCCCCCGAGGCGCTGTTCGCGCACGTCGCGGGGCTCAAGTGCGTCTCCCCCTCGAACGCCTCCGACGCCTACTGGATGATGCAGCAGGCCATCGAGAGCGACGACCCCGTCATCTTCTTCGAGCCCAAGCGGCGCTACTGGGACAAGGGCGAGGTCGACACCTCGGCCATCCCCGGGCCGCTGCACGCGGCGCGCGTCGCCCGTACGGGCAGCGATCTCACCCTCGCGGCCTACGGGCCCATGGTGAAGGTGGCCCTGGAGGCAGCCGCCGCTGCCGAGGAGGAGGGCAACTCGCTGGAGGTCGTCGATCTGCGCTCCATGTCGCCGATCGACTTCGACACGATCCAGCGTTCGGTCGAGAAGACCGGCAGGCTGGTGGTGGTGCACGAGGCACCGGTCTTCCTCGGCACGGGCGCCGAGGTCGCCGCGCGCATCTCGGAGCGGTGCTTCTACCACCTGGAGGCCCCGGTGCTGCGCGTCGGCGGTTTCCACGCGCCGTATCCTCCGGCCCGGCTGGAGGACGAGTACCTTCCGGGACTCGACCGGGTGCTCGATGCCGTCGACCGCGCGCTGGCGTACTGAGGAGAGCCGTGACGATGACTGAGAGCGGGACCCGCATCCGCGAGTTCAAGATGCCCGATGTGGGCGAGGGCCTGACCGAGGCCGAGATCCTCAAGTGGTACGTCCAGCCGGGGGACACGGTCACGGACGGCCAGGTCGTCTGCGAGGTCGAGACGGCCAAGGCGGCCGTCGAGCTGCCCATCCCCTTCGACGGTGCGGTGCACGAGCTGCGCTTTGACGAGGGCACGACGGTGGACGTCGGCACCGCGATCATCTCCGTCGACACCGACCCCTCGGCGGGGCCGTTGACGGGGAGCGGCGACGTGGCTGGTGAGGCGGCGGCGTCCGGGGGCGACGGTGAGGGGCAGGAGCCCGAGGCCGAGGCCGGTGAGTCCAGTGGTGGCCGTCAGCCGGTGCTGGTCGGCTACGGCGTCTCGGAGGCGTCGACGAAGCGCCGCCCGCGCAAGCCGCAGGCGAGCGACGGCGGTCAGGACGTGGAGCGGGCCGCAGGACAGCGCGCCGTACAGGGCGAGCTGAACGGCCACGGCGCGGGACCCGTCGCCACCCCGGCACAGGCCCCGGCCCCGGCCCCGGCTCCGGACGCGGGCCGCGCGAACGGGGAGCGGCCCCTGGCCAAGCCCCCCGTGCGCAAGCTCGCCAAGGACATGGGCGTCGATCTGGCGACGGTGACCCCGACGGGCCAGGGCGGCGTCGTCACCCGCGAGGACGTGCTCGCCGCGGCGGAAGCCGCGACGGCGGCCTCGGCACCGGCGCCGGCCCCGGCAGCGGCAGCGCAGACCGCACCGGCCGCGCAGCCGGCACCGGAGGCCCCGTCGACACCCGCCGCCGTGGGCCGCCCCGGCGGTACCGGTACCCAGCGCGACCGCGAGACGCGTACGCCGATCCGCGGCGTACGCAAGGCGACCGCGCAGGCGATGGTCAACAGTGCCTTCACAGCCCCCCACGTCACCGAGTTCGTGACGGTGGACGTGACGCGGACGATGAAGCTCGTCCAGGAGCTGAAGCAGGACCCGGACATGGAGGGCGTGCGGGTCAACCCGCTGCTGCTCGTCGCCAAGGCGCTCCTGGTGGCCATCCGCCGCAACCCGGAGGTCAACGCCTCCTGGGACGAGGCGAACCAGGAGATCGTCCAGAAGGACTACGTCAATCTGGGCATCGCCGCCGCCACCCCGCGCGGTCTGATCGTCCCCAACATCAAGGACGCGCAGGCCAGGACCCTGCCCGAACTGGCGTCGGCCCTCGGCGACCTCGTGTCCACGGCCCGCGAGGGCAAGACCAGCCCGGCGGCGATGCAGGGCGGCACGGTGACCATCACCAACGTCGGCGTCTTCGGCATCGACACCGGTACGCCCATCCTCAACCCCGGTGAGTCCGCGATCCTGGCCTTCGGCCAGATCCGCGAACAGCCCTGGGTCCACAAGGGCAAGGTCAAGCCGCGCCACGTCACCACCCTGGCCCTCTCCTTCGACCACCGCCTGGTCGACGGCGAGCTGGGCTCCAAGGTGCTGGCCGACGTGGCGGCGGTGCTGGAGCGGCCGAAGCGCCTGATGACCTGGGCGTGACGCTGACGCTGACGCCGTACGCGCGGGCGGTGCTCCCGCGTACGGCGTGACCGCGCACACACGACGTGCCCCGTGCCCCCGGAAAGAGCGACTCCGGGCGCACGGGGCACGTCCGTACCACGTCCGTATCGCGGACGCGTCTACTCACGCATCTCTGTTGTATCTATGGTGTGCACATGTCCGTCGCACCCGTAGTGCCAGCAAGTTCCCCCTCCCCCAAGCAGCCACCAGCCGCCGACCGCGTCTACGCCCACATCAAACAAGCCGTGCTCGAACGGCGCTACGAGGGCGGCATGCTGCTCACCGAGGGCGAGCTGGCCGAAGCCGTCGGCGTCTCCCGTACACCCGTACGCGAGGCGCTGCTCCGGCTGGAGGTGGAGGGGCTGATCAGGCTCTACCCCAAGAAGGGTGCCCTGGTCCTGCCGGTGTCCGCGCGGGAGATCCACGACGTCGTCGAGACGCGGCTGCTGGTCGAGGAGCACGCGGTGCGCACGGCGTCACCCGTACGGGCAGGGCTCATCGAGCGGCTGGAGGAGCTGCTGGAGGAGCAGCGCACGCACGCCGCCTCCGGCGACCTCGCCGCCGTGGCCGCCAGCGACCGCTGCTTCCACGCGGAGATCGTCCGCAGCACGGGCAACGAGATCCTCTCGCGGCTCTACGACCAGCTCCGCGACCGCCAGTTGCGGATGGGTGTCGCCGTGATGCACGCGCACCCCGACCGCATCGCGAAGAACATCGCCGAGCACACGGAGATCATGGAGGCCCTGCGCGCGGGCGACGCGGAAGCGGCGGCCACGGCGGTCAACCAGCACGTGAGCTGGGTGCGGCACCTGGTGCAGGGTGATGTGCGGTGAGCGCTGCCGCTTCCTCGCGCCCGCCGCACGGCATATCCGTCCCGGGCGAACCCCCGGGCGGCCGACGCGCCATCGCCGTATGGGGCCTCGGCGTGGCCGTCTACTTCGTCGCGATCACCTACCGCACCAGCCTCGGCGTCGCGGGCATGGACGCCGCCGAGCGCTTCGACATCAACGCCTCAGCGCTCTCCACCTTCTCCATCCTCCAGCTGCTCGTCTACGCGGGCATGCAGATACCCGTCGGCCTGCTCGTCGACAGATGGGGGACCAGGAAGGTCCTGACGCTGGGCGTGGTCCTGTTCACGGTCGGGCAGTTCGGCTTCGCGTTCTCCAGCTCGTACGCCGCCGCGCTCGCCTGCCGCGCCCTGCTGGGCTGCGGCGACGCGATGACGTTCATCAGTGTGCTGCGGCTCGGCTCGCGCTGGTTCCCGGCCAAGCGCGGCCCGCTCGTCGCGCAGATCGCCGCGCTGATCGGCATGGCGGGCAACCTGGTGACGACGCTGGTGCTGGCGCGGCTGCTCGGCGCGTTCGGCTGGACCCCGACCTTCGCGGGCAGCGCGCTGGGCGGCGTGCTGGTCCTCGTGCTGATGCTGCTCTTCCTCAAGGACCACCCGAAGGGGCACGAGCCGCCGCCCGCGACGCACACCGGGCGCGGCTACGTACGCCGTCAGATCGCCCGCACCTGGCGCGAACCCGGCACCAGGATGGGCATGTGGGTCCACTTCACCACCCAGTTCCCCGCGATGGTGTTCCTGCTGCTGTGGGGGATGCCGTTCCTGGTCGAGGCGCAGGGGCTCTCGCGGGCCTCGGCGGGTGAGCTGCTGACGCTGGTCGTGCTCTCGAACATGGCGGTCGGCCTGGTCTTCGGGCAGGTCATCGCCCGGCACCACACGGCGCGCACCCCCATCGCGCTCGGCACGGTCGCGGCGACGGCCACGTCGTGGGGCGTGGTCCTGGCGTGGCCGGGACAGGCGCCCACGTGGCTGCTCGTGGTGCTGTGCGTGGTGCTCGGCGCCTGCGGTCCCGCGTCGATGATCGGCTTCGACTTCGCCCGGCCCGCCAACCCGCCGGAGCGGCAGGGCACGGCCTCGGGCATCGTCAACATGGGCGGCTTCACGGCCTCGATGACGACGCTGCTGGCGGTCGGCGTGCTGCTGGACCTCACCGGCGACAACTTCCGCATCGCCTTCGCCAGCGTCTTCGTGCTGGAGGCGATCGGGGTCGTCCAGATCCTGCGGCTGCGGGGGCGCGCGCACCAGCGTGAACGGGAGCGGGTCGTCGCGAGCAGGGTCGAGGCCGTGCACGTACCGGCCTGACGGCCGCCCCCGCCGTCCCTTGCGCCCATGCCCGTGCCCGGGCTGACGCCTCTTGCCGGGCCCGTCTGCCCGCCCGGCCCGTCCGCCCGCCCGGCCCGTCCGCCCGTCGGCGCGGGCCGGGCGCGGGCACGTGCGGTCACCGGTTCACGGGTCACCGGTTCAGGGAGTCACCGGATCACGCGGTCACGGGGAGCCGGATCACGCGGTCACCGGATCACGCGGTGACGCTGAAGACGTTCATGATCGCGGCGCCGAGGGCCGCGTCGCCCTCGATCTTGACCTGGTCGCTGACCTGATCGAACCGCACCCGCCCGCACGCCAGCCGCAGATACGTCTCCCAGTCCAGCGAGATCGTCACCGCCGGGCCCAGCGAGGGGCTGCCGTCGACCGAGCCGTTGCCCTCGGCGTCGACGCGCACCGTCCGCATGAACTCGACCGGGCCGCTGATGTCGAAGACCACCGCGGAGTTCACGGGCGCGGAGGCGCGCTTGGCGACCACCTTCGGCAGCCCGAGAAGCAGCACGTCACGGGCGACGTGGGCGCCCGCGGAGTCGAGGTTGCCCGGCTTGCCCAGCGCGCGGCGGAGGTCCTGCTCGTGGACCCAGACATCGAAGGCCCGCAGCATCAACTGCCGCTCCAGGGGCATTTTCCCGCCACCCGGCATGACACTCTGCACCTCGGCGTCCGGCGCCCGCTTCTCGTTACGGAGCTGACGGGTGCGGCGGATGATGGTGTATTCCAGCTCGCTCGTCATCTCGGGCCCGGTGTGGTGCCGTCGCACGTCGACCTGGATCTCCATGTGACGGCTGGGCTCGTCCACGACGTGGTAGATGTCGCGCGGAAGCGTGTGGATCGGACGCGGATCGCCCAGCAGCTCGCACTCCAGGCCGATGATGTGCGAGACCACATCGCGGACCGACCAGCCGGGGCAGGCTGTCGACCGGTTCCACTCGCCCTCGGCGAGCGGCTTCACCAGCTCGGATATCGCTTCGATGGACTCTGTCCAGGCGTCGACGTAAGGCTGAAGGCTTGGGTGGTCGGTCACGAGACCCCTCGGGCGGTACGGATCGTTTCGGGCAATACGGATCGTTCGCGGTCTGGGTGCTCTCAAGTTACGCTGCGCGCGGGCACCCCGGCAGTGCTTTTGAGTGACGATGCTAGGCCCAATTGACCCCCTCGAATGCATGGCCGGTGGTACGGTGCGCGCTTTCTCCCGGCAGATGCGGGTGGACCCGGACGAGCCGGTCAATTCGCTCCGGGGCGCGACGGGCCTGCGGGAAGAGGCGCTGCGGGGGGGGGGTGCGCCGGAGCCGCGCGGGGGTGTGACGTACGTCCGGGCCGACGGGGGCCAGGAATGCCGCCGGGGGACGCTGCTGTTGGATGGTGACATGGCTTCACACGCGCGCGTCCGTGCCCCCGAGCTGATCGGCGAGGGCGGCTGGCTGAACACAGGAGGCACCCCCGTCACCCTCGCTGACCTGCGGGGAAAGATCGTGGTGCTGGACTTCTGGACCTTCTGCTGCATAAACTGCCTGCACGTCCTGGACGAGCTGCGCGAGCTGGAGGAACGCCACAGGGACACCGTCGTGATCGTCGGCGTCCACTCGCCGAAGTTCGTGCACGAGGCCGAGCACCAGGCGGTCGTGGACGCCGTCGAGCGCTACGGCGTGCACCACCCCGTCCTCGACGATCCCTCGCTGGCCACCTGGAAGCAGTACGCCGTACGCGCCTGGCCCACCCTCGTCGTGATCGACCCCGAGGGGTATGTCGTCGCGCAGCACGCGGGCGAGGGCCACGCGCACGCCATCGAGACGCTGGTGGAGCGGCTGGAGAGCGAGCACGAGGCCAAGGGCACGCTGCACCGAGGGGACGGCCCGTATGTACCGCCGGAGCCGGAGGCCAGTGACCTGCGCTTTCCCGGCAAGGCGCTGCGGCTGCCCGGCAGCGGGCACTATCTCGTCTCGGACACGACCCGGCACCAGCTCGTGGAGCTGGCGGACGACGGCGAGACCGTCGTCCGCAGGATCGGCAGCGGCGAGCGCGGGCTGACCGACGGCACGGCGGGCACGGGGACCGGGGCGACGGGCGCCGAGGCGGCTGGGACGGCCGGAGCAGCCGGAGAGGCGGGGGCGCGGGAGCCGCGCTTCAACGAGCCGCAGGGCCTCGCGCTGCTGCCCGACGGCGCCGTCGTCATCGCGGACACCGTCAACCACGCGCTGCGCCGCCTCGACGTGGAGACCGGCGAGGTGACCACCCTCGCGGGCACGGGACGCCAGTGGTGGCAGGGCTCCCCGGTCTCCGGCCCGGCGCGCGAGGTGGCGCTGTCCTCGCCCTGGGACGTGGCGTGGTTCGGCGACCGCGTGTGGATCGCCATGGCGGGCGTCCACCAGTTGTGGACCTACGACCCGGCCGACGGCACCGTACGGGCCGCCGCGGGCACGACGAACGAGGGCCTCGTCGACGGCCCGGCCGCGGAGGCGTGGTTCGCGCAGCCCTCCGGCCTCTCGGCCTCGCCCGACGGGGAACGGCTGTGGATCGCCGACTCCGAGACCAGCGCGCTGCGCTGGATCGACCGCGAACTGACCGTCCGCACGGCCGTCGGCACCGGCCTCTTCGACTTCGGGCACCGCGACGGCCCCGCCGGCCAGGCGCTGCTCCAGCACCCGCTGGGCGTCACGGCGCTGCCGGACGGCTCCGTCGCCGTCAGCGACACCTACAACCACGCGCTGCGCCGCTACGACCCCGCGACGGGCGAGGTCACGACGCTGGCCACGGACCTGCGCGAGCCCTCCGGCGCGGTGCTGGCCGCCGACGACGGTGTTGCCGGGGAGGCGGGCCGGGGAGAGATCCTCGTCGTCGAATCGGCGCGGCACCGGCTGACGCGGCTGAGGCTGCCCGAGGAGGCGGTGCGCGTCGAGTCCGTCGCCCACCGCACCCAGCGCGCCGCGACCGAGGTGGCGCCGGGGAAGCTGCGGCTGGACGTGGTCTTCCAGGCCCCGGCCGGACAGAAGCTGGACGAGCGCTACGGCCCGTCCACCCGTCTCCTCGTCAGCGCGACACCGCCCGAACTCCTGGAGGACGGCGCCGGCCAGGGCACCGATCTCGACCGCTATGTGGTGCTCGCCGACGGTGTGACGGAGGGCGTGCTGCACGTCTCGGCGATGGCCGCCTCGTGCGACGACGCGCCGGACATCGAGTTCCCCGCCTGCCATGTGCACCAGCAGGACTGGGGCGTCCCGATCCGGGTCACGGACGACGGCGTGGACCGGCTGGGGCTCGTGCTGGCGGGACTCGACAGCGAGTAGGCCCACGCCTGGCAGGGCCGGAGCGGCTGGAACGGCCCGCGTCCGTCGGGACGCGGATGCGCGGGAAGCCGGGCGACGGACCTTGATCCGCCGCCCGGCTTCCGTGCTGCCGCAGTCCGTCACCGTCCCCCCGCCTCTCTTCCGCGCCCCACCCGCGCCCTGCCCGCAGCCGTCGCGGGCATGGGCGTCCCGGGCTGTTCCCGGGGCCGGGCCTACTCCCAGTGGTGCTTGTTGACTTCCTCGACGACGGGAGCCGCCGGGGACGGCGGCTGCACGCGCCGCCGCTTGAAGATGCTGATGTAGGCCGCCAGGCCGATCATGCCGACAGCGATCAGGATCAGTCCGATCACGTCGAGGTTGACACCGCTGACATCCCAACTGACCCCGAGGGTGAGAATGCCCCCTATGGCCATCATGGCGATGCAGATGACGATGCCCATCGAAATCCGCCTCCGAGCTTTGTTGGCTTGCTTCCGGGCCCGTACGTGACGCCGGGTACCCCTCCCGCCGAAGGCCAATCGGTGGCCGCCACAACAACTGGGGAGAGACAGGGGCGGTGTTGAACTCGGCAGTCGCCAACTTCCCCTCCCTCCACGCGTCTTATGTGGCGCTGGTCCCCGCACCTCGTCCGCTCGCGCCTCCCCCGGACGCTCCCTCTTCCGCGGCTCCCTCCTCGGCGTCGTCCACGACGCCGAACCAGCGCAGGAGCACGGGCCGCGCGTCCTCCGGAGCCTCCTCCGGGCCTCTGGAATAGCGGGCCAGCAGCTCCAAGTACGCGTCGTGGAAGTCCTTCAGCTCCTGGTGCGTGAGATGACTGAGCCCGCGCGAGCCCTGAACCCACCGGACCGGCCCCGACTGCTCCAGCATGTGCCGGTGGGCGAGATGCAGGGCGCGCAGATCCTCCTCGCCGCGTATGCGGTCCAGCTCGTTCATGACCGTGCGCTCCGCGTCCGTCAGCTCCTCCGGTGACGGTCTGCGGATGTCCAGCCCGGACACCGCACGCCACCAGCGCTCCCGGCTCCCGGGGCGCTCGGTGACGTCCTCGACGAAGCCGCCGCGCTCCAACTGGCGCAGGTGATAGCTGAGGGTTCCGGTGTTCTCGCCGAGCGCTGCGGCGAGCGTGGTCGACGTCGCGGGCCCCGCCGTGCCGAGGCGGCGCAGGATCTTCTGGCGCAGCGGGTGCGCCAGCGCCTTCAGCACCGCGGGATCACTGACCTGCCGGGCTGACTCCTCCTTGGCTGTCATGGAGCCAGCGTAGCTCACAGAACTTTCTCTGCATAGTTTTCTCTGCGGACCTTTCTTTGCAGAGAAAATTCTGTAATGCTGGTCGGGGGAACGGTCCTTGAGCAGGAACTGGTTCGATTCGTAGGGGGAACCCTGTGTTCACCACCCGTATGTCTTCCGCGGCCCGCGCCGCCCGCACGGCGCGTACAGCCCGGCCGTCCCGCGTCTCGCGCGGGGTTCTCGCCGCGCTCGCGGCGCTGACGCTCGGGGCCGTCGGCTCCGTCGGCGCCGCTTCCACGGCCGCGGCCACGACTGTGGAAGCGGGGGACGGGGACGGCCGCTTCGCCTCGTGTCCCACCCGGTCCGAGCTGCCGGCCGGTGCCGATCCCGCACAGTGGCGCTGCGAGGTCGTCGTCGCGACGGGGCATCTGCGGCTCGGCAGTGTTGAGGTCCCCATATCCGAGCCGATGACCGTCACGCACGCGGAGGGCCGTATCGACGGGGAGTTCCACCAGGTCTTCGGCGGCCTGGAGGCCGCCGCCCTGCGCGTCCCGGGCACCCCTCTCTCGGTCACCCCGGGCTATGGGGGCTCCTTCGATTTCCTCAGCGACGAAGAGCGCATGGGCGAGCTGGGCATGGTCTTCGGGCTCTCCGGACCCGGGCTGCCGCGCACCTGCTCCATAGGCAGCGGCGCGGAGCCGGTCGGCCTGGTCCTCCAGGCCGTGGGCGAGCCCGCGCCCGGTGAGATGCCGGGCATCGAGGATCAGCGCTTCGCGCTTCCCGGGACCTCCGGCTGCGGCCCCTCCGGCCGGGTGCTCGACCGCCTGCTGGAGCTGCCCTCCCCGTCAGGGCAGAACAGCATCCACCTCGACGGCACACGCTTCATACGCGCGTACACCGAACTGTCCTGACCGGCACCGGGCTGTCCTGGCCGGTCCGGGGGTCAGTCCTCCAGGAAGGCGGTGAGGCAGTTGGCCAGCAGATAGGGGTCGTCCGCGCCGCACAGTTCGCGGGCCGAGTGCATGGAGAGGATCGCCACCCCGATGTCCACTGTCGAAATGCCGTGCCGGGCCGCGGTGATGGGGCCGATCGTCGTCCCACAGGGCATCGCGTTGTTGGAGACGAAGTTCTGCCAGGGCACGCCGGCGCGCTCGCAGGCGGCGGCGAAGACGGCACGGCCCGCACCGTCCGTGGCGTAGCGCTGGTTGACGTTGACCTTGAGGATCGGCCCGCCGTTCGGCATCGGGTGGTGGCCCGGCTCGTGACGCTCCGCGTAGTTGGGGTGGACGGCGTGCCCGGTGTCGGAGGAGAGGCAGATGGTGCCCGCGTAGGCGCGGGCCCGGTCCTCGTAGCCGCCGCCACGGGCGAAGACCGAACGCTCCAGCACATTGCCGAGCAGCGGTCCGTCGGCGCCGGTGTCCGACTGGCTGCCGTTCTCCTCGTGGTCGAAGGCGGCCAGCACCGGCACATGGGAGAGATCCCCGCGCTCGGCGACGGCGGCCAGGGCCGCCGCGCCCGCGTACACCGAGAGGAGGTTGTCCATGCGCGGACCCGCCACCAGTTCCCGGTCCCTGCCCAGATAGGCGGGCGGCTCCACGCTGTGGGCCATCAGGTCCCAGCCGGTGATCTCCTCGGCGGGGAGGTCCGACTCTTCGGCGAGGAAGCGGATCAGGTCGCCCTCGTGCGGCGTCCCGAGCCCCCACACGGGGGTCATGTGACGCTGGCGGTCCAGTTTCAGCCCGTCGTTGACCTGCCGGTCCAGGTGGATGGCGAGCTGGGGGACGCGCAGGAGCGGCCGGTCCACGTTCACCAGCCGGGTCGAGCCGTCCCGCAGCGAGAGGCGTCCGGCGATGCCGAGGTCGCGGTCCAGCCAGGTGTTGAGGAGGGTCCCGCCGTAGACCTCGACGGCGATCTGCCGCCAGCCGTTGGCACCCGTGTCGGGCAGCGGCTTGACCCGGAGGTTGGGGGAGTCGGTGTGGGCGCCCACGATGCGGTAGGGAGTCGCGGGAGCGGCCCCCTCGGGGACGTACCAGGCCACCAGCGCGCCCCCGCGCAGCACGTACTTGCCGCCGCTGGAGCCGTCCCAGGAGTCCGTCTCACTGACCTGCCGGAAGCCCGCCTTCTCCAGCAACTGCGCCGCTCCGGCCACCGCGTGGTAGGGCGTGGGCGAGCCCGCGAGGAACTCGATCAGGCCGTCCGTGTGGCGGCGGTCGAAGCGGGACGGGGAAGGCGCGTCGCGCTCGGAGGACTCAGTGCTCGGACTCATATGCCTCAGCATACGAATGCGAAACGCCCCGCTCTTCCCGGATGGGGCGGAGAGGGGCGTTCCGAATGAGGGGTGAGCCGGGAGGGGCGGCTTCAGAGGCTCAGAAGGCCGCCTCGTCCAGCTCCAT
Source organism: Streptomyces daliensis (assembly GCF_054782395.1). Classification (NCBI taxonomy): domain Bacteria; kingdom Bacillati; phylum Actinomycetota; class Actinomycetes; order Kitasatosporales; family Streptomycetaceae; genus Streptomyces; species Streptomyces daliensis. The sequence goes on from NZ_BAAGSO010000008.1 coordinate 15,618, forward strand.
CACGGACAGGTCGATGGACTCGGCCAGACCGCGCTGCACGGCGATACCCGGGAGGACGTTCGCCGCGAAGAACTTCGCTGCCGCGATCTTGCCCTCGTAGAAGAGCTTGTCCTTGGCCGAGGCGTTCGGCAGCTTCTCGGCGGCGACGGCGGCACCACGGAGGAGGAGGTAACCGATGACGACATCGCCGGAGGCGAGCAGGAAGCGGGTGGTGTTCAGACCGACCTTGTAGATGGACTTCACGTCCTTCTCGGTGGCGGCCAGGTCCGTCAGCATCGCGCCGACGATCGCCTCCAGGTCCACGGCGGCCTTGGAGAGCTGCTCACGGGCCTGCGCGAGGTCCTCGCCGCCCTTCGCCTCGGAGAGGAACTTCTTGATCTCCTCGGAGAGCGCGGTGAGCGCCTGGCCCTGGTCCCGGACGACCTTGCGGAAGAAGAAGTCCTGGCCCTGGATCGCGGTGGTGCCCTCGTAGAGGGTGTCGATCTTGGAGTCCCGGATGTACTGCTCGATCGGGTACTCCTGGAGGTAGCCGGAGCCGCCCAGGGTCTGGAGGGACTGCGCGAGCTGCTCGTAGGACTTCTCGGAGCCGTAGCCCTTCACGATCGGCAGGAGCAGGTCGTTGAGGCGGTGCGCGGCGGAGGCGTCCTCGCCGTCGTACTCCTTGACCAGGATCTCGTCCTGGACGGAGGCCGTGTAGAGGACGAGGGCGCGCATGCCCTCCGCGTACGCCTTCTGCGTCATCAGCGAGCGGCGCACGTCGGGGTGGTGGGTGATGGTGACGCGCGGCGCGGTCTTGTCGGTGAACTGCGCCAGGTCGGCGCCCTGGACGCGCTCCTTGGCGTATTCAAGGGCGTTGAGGTAGCCGGTGGAGAGGGTGGCGATGGCCTTCGTGCCGACCATCATCCGGGCGAACTCGATGATCTTGAACATCTGGCGGATGCCGTCGTGCTTCTCGCCCAGCAGCCAGCCCTTGGCCGGTGCGTTGGCGCCGAAGGTCATCTCGCAGGTGTTGGAGACCTTGAGGCCCATCTTGTGCTCGACGTTGGTCGCGTAGACGCCGTTGCGCTCGCCCAGCTCGCCGGTCTCCCAGTCGAAGTCGTACTTCGGCACGATGAAGAGCGACAGGCCCTTGGTGCCCGGGCCGTGGCCCTCGGGGCGGGCGAGGACGAAGTGCACGATGTTCTCGGACATGTCGTGCTCACCGGAGGTGATGAACCGCTTCACGCCCTCGATGTGCCAGGTGCCGTCGTCCTGCTGGACGGCCTTGGTGCGGCCGGCGCCGACGTCCGAGCCCGCGTCCGGCTCGGTGAGCACCATGGTGGAGCCCCACTGCTTGTCCGCCATCAGCTTGGCGATCTTGTGCTGTTCCTCGGTGCCCTCCTCGTGGAGGACACCGGCGAAGGCCGGCCCTGAGGCGTACATCCAGACGGCGGGGTTGGCGCCCAGGATCGTCTCGGCGAAGCCCCACAGGAGCGAGCGCGGCGCGGTGGTGCCGCCGATCTCCTCCGGGATGCCCAGCCGCCACCACTCGGCGTCCATGTACGCCTGGTAGCTCTTCTTGAAGGACGCCGGGACCGGCGCGGTGCTGGTCTCGGGGTCGAAGACCGGAGGGGTGCGGTCACCCTCCTCGTACGACGCGGCCAGCTCGTTCTCCGACAGGCGCGCGATCTCGGACAGCACGCTCTTGGCGGTCTCGATGTCCATCTCCGCGAACGGTCCGGTTCCGTACACCGTGTCGCGGCCGAGTACCTCGAAGAGGTTGAACTCGATGTCGCGGAGATTCGACTTGTAGTGCCCCATGGCGACGGCTCCGTATGACTCGTTCTCGGTTGATAAGCAGTCTCCGATGATGCTACCCGTCGGTAATAAGAAGCAACCCCTAACCGTCCATCTGTGACTCGTTACTCTTTCCCGCATGTACGGCTACGAGCAGACCGCGTCCGCCGGGCACGGCTACCCTCACGGTGGGCAGCAGCAGGGGCACCAGCAGTACACGGCTCAGCAGGCGCCCCCGCCGCCCTACGGGCAGCACGGCGCCGGGCAGCCGCTGTATCCCGAGCCGTCCCCGCCCTCCCTCCGTGAGGCCGTCCGCGCCTTCACCACCGGCTCCATGTCCGCCGAGGACTTCCAGGGCATCTTCTCCACCTCGAAGGTCTACTGCCCGCGCGGTGAGACCCCGGGCTTCCTCGCCCTGCACAACACCCAGCAGCCGGTGATCCCCATGTTCAGCACCCTCAAGGAGCTGCGCAGCTACGCGGGCAAGGAGTCCAAGTACTTCGTGATCACGGGTGCCGAGGTGCTGGACCTGCTTCCGTCCGGGTACGGCTTCGTGCTCGACATGGAGGGTGACCACCGGGTCGTCTTCGACGCGAAGGCGGTCGAGGAGATGGTCGACTTCGCGATGCGCCGCATGTACGGGTGATCCTCCGCGACTACGAGTGACGGTCGCGGTGCGGCGCTTGCGCGTGTGCGCAGGGGGCGGACGGCCGGTGCGCGGGGCCGGGAATGCGGGTACGTTGGCAGATGTTCACCGTTCAACTACATTGAACGGTGAGTCTAGGAGGACCGCCATGCCCGCGATCACCGTCGAGAACCCGCTCACGCTCCCCCGCGTCGCCGTGCCGGGCCCCGAGGCCGCCACCGAGCGCCCCGTGCTGACCGTCACCACGGCCCCCACGGGCTTCGAGGGTGAGGGTTTCCCCGTCCGCAGGGCCTTCGCGGGGATCAACTACCGGCATCTCGACCCGTTCATCATGATGGACCAGATGGGCGAGGTGGAGTACGCGCCGGGCGAGCCCAAGGGCACGCCCTGGCACCCGCACCGGGGCTTCGAGACGGTCACGTACCTGATCGACGGCTCCTTCGTGCACCAGGACTCCGAGGGGGGCGGCGGTGTCATCAACGGCGGCGACACCCAGTGGATGACGGCGGGCTCCGGGCTGCTGCACATCGAGGCGCCGCCCGAGGAGCTGGTCGTCTCCGGCGGCCTCTTCCACGGCCTCCAGCTCTGGGTGAACCTCCCCGCCAGCGACAAGATGACCGCGCCCCGCTATCAGGACATCGGCGGCGGCCAGGTCAGGCTGCTGAGCACCCCCGACGGCGGCGCGCTCCTGCGCGTCATCGCGGGCGACCTCGAAGGCCACGAGGGCCCCGGCATCACCCACACCCCCATCACGATGATCCACGCGACGGTCTCCCCCGGCGCCGAGATCACGCTGCCCTGGCGCGCGGACTTCAACGCGCTGGCGTACGTGCTGGCGGGCCGCGGCTCCGCCGGTACGGGCAGGCGGCCCGTCCACACCGGGCAGACCGCGGTCTTCGGCGAGGGCGACGCGCTCACCCTGCGCGCCGACGAGTCCCAGGACGCGCACACCCCGGAGCTGGAGGTCGTGCTGCTCGGCGGGCGGCCGATCCGCGAGCCGATGGCGCACTACGGGCCGTTCGTCATGAACAGCCACGTCGAGCTGGCCCAGGCGTTCGACGACTTCAAGGCGGGCCGCCTCGGCCGCGTCCCGGCCACCCGCGCCTGACTCCGGGACCGGACCCGGACCCGGGCCCCGCGGCACCCGCGCCACGGCCGGCCGTCCCGCGGCCCGAGCAGGGGTTCACCCCCACTCGGGCTGCGGTTCGTCCTCCCGTACCTCGAACCAGATGCACTTGCCCTCGCCCCTCGGGTCCACGCCCCAGCTCCCGGCGAGCATCTCCATCAGCACCAGCCCGCGCCCCGACGAGGCCAGCTCGCCCGGCTGGCGGCGGTGGGGGAGTTCGTCGCTGTTGTCGGCGACCTCGACGCGCAGCAGCCGGTGCCCCCGTGAGCCGCTGATCTCGGCGACCATGAGGGCGTCGCCGTCCGTGTGGACGAGGACGTTCGTGAGCATCTCGGAGAGCATCAGGACGGCGCCGTCGATCTGGTCCTCGCTCGTCCAGTCGTAGAGCAGGCCCTGGAGCTGGTGCCGCGCTTCGGCGATGCGGTCGGGCTCGGCCTGCGCGATGGTGAGGACCGTACGGCGCGAGGAGACGGCGCCGCCAGGGCCGCCGCCCTCGCCGGAGCCGTCGCCCAGTGCGAGCAGCAGCAGCGCGATGTCGTCCTCGCGACGGTCGGCCAGCGGGCCCGTCGTGTGGTGCGAGGGCGGGCCGTGGACGGCCTGGACGAGGGAGTCGGCCAGCTCCTCCAGGCCCTCGTCGCCGTACGCCTCGGCCGCGCGCCCCGTGAAGTGGTGCGTGAAGACCTCCTGGATGCGGGTCCAGCCCGTCTCCATGTCGTGCCCGCCGGTCTCGATGAGTCCGTCCGTGCACAGCAGCAGGGTCTCGCCCGGCTCCAGTACGAGGCGCGTCGTCGGATAGTCGGTGTCCGGGTCGATGCCCAGCGGCAGCCCGCCCGCCGTGGGCCGGACCAGCACCGTGCCGTCCGCCATGCGGATCGCGGGGTCGGGGTGCCCCGCGCGGGCGATGTCGAGGGTGCCGGTGTGCGGGTCGGCCTCGACGTAGAGGCACGTGGCGAAGCGCGGGTCGCCGTTCCACGCGCCCCTGCCCCTGCCTCCGCCCCGACCCCCACTCGCGACCGCGCCCGCCGACCCCGGCCCCGCCCCCGTCCCCGCCGGCGCCCCGGTCTCCCCGCCCTCCCCGCCCTCCCCCGGACCAGGACCCGGACCCGGCTCGCCCTCCGCCTCCGTCGCGTCCATGCCCGCGAGGAAGCGGGAGGCGCGCGAGAGCACCGCGTCGGGATGGTGGCCCTCGGACGCGTAGGCGCGCAGCGCGATGCGGAGCTGGCCCATGATCCCGGCCGCGCGCACGTCGTGCCCCTGCACATCGCCGATGACCAGCGCCGTACTGCCGGAGGGCAGCGGGATGACGTCGTACCAGTCGCCCCCGACCTGGAGCCCGCCGCCGGTCGGGATGTAGCGCGCCGCCACCGCCATCCCGTCGATGCCCGGCTTGTGCGTGGGCCGCATCGAGCGCTGGAGCCCCGCCGTCAGCTCCCGCTCGGACTCGTGCAGCGAGGCCCGCGAGAGCGCCTGGGCCAGCATCCTGGCGACCGTCGTCAGCACGGCCCGCTCGTCGGGCGTGAAGGCGACGGGATAGGCGAAGGCCGCCATCCAGGCGCCGATGGTGCGGCCCGCGACGATCAGCGGGAGGTACGCCCACGACTGGCGCTCGAAGGGCGCGGCCAGCGCCCAGGTGGTGGGGAAGCGCCGGCGGTACTCCTCCGGCGAGTCGAGGTAGATGGCGCGCCCCGTCCGTACGACCTCGGCCGCCGGGTACTCCGTAGCCAGTGGCATGTCCATGAACGGAATCTCGGCGCCCTGCGCCTGCCCGTGGTGCCCGATGATCGAGATGCGGTCGCCCTCGACGCCAAAGACGGCCAGCCCGTCGGGCGAGAACCCCGGCATGGCCAGCGAGGCGGCCACGCGCAGCACCTCGGCCGTCGAGTGGGCCTCGGCGAGCGCGCGGCCCGCGTCGAGCAGGAACGCCTCCCTGTTGCGCCGCCAGTCGCCCGTGACGGGTGTCTGGGCCGGTGAGGGGTCGGGGACCTCGGAGATCAGGCCGACCAGCTCGAACGCCTCGCCCTCGCCCTCGCCGTGCGGGTGCAGCCGGGTGCGGACGCTGCGCACGACCTCCCCGTCCGCGTCGACGACCCGCAGCAGCGCCTCCGCGACGGTCCCCTCGGCGACGGCGAGGTTGGCGATGCCCTGGAGCTCCACGAAGTCGACGACGTGGACGTGTGAGCGGACGGTGGACTCGGTGATGGTGAGGAGACCGGTGGGGCTGGGGCGCGCGGGGAGGCCGAGGAGGGCGGAGGCGCGGGCGTCGAGGGTCACCGTCCCCGTGGTGTTGTCCCATCGCCAGAGGCCGGTGCCTACGGCCGCCAGGACGTCCTCGGTGCGCATTGCCCCACTTTATGTAGGTTGCCGAAAGCGGGGCGAGTGGGGGTGGGCCAGGGCGGTAGTCTGAGAAGCATTCCCAAGTGACACCTGAGCCGAATGACTGGATGAATGATGCATCGGTACCGTTCCCACACCTGCGGCGAACTCCGGGCCTCGGACGTCGGCGCTGACGTCCGCCTGAGCGGGTGGCTGCACAATCGGCGGAACCTGGGCGGCATCCTCTTCATCGATCTGCGCGATCACTACGGCATCGTGCAGCTCGTCGTACGGCCCGAGCAGACCGAGGTCGCCGAGCGCCTCAGCTCCCTCTCCAAGGAGAGCACCGTCCGCATCGACGGCAGGGTCACGGCCCGCGGCGCGGACAACGTCAATCCCGAGCTGCCCACCGGCGAGATCGAGGTCGAGGTCGGTGAGGTGGAGGTGCTGGGCGCCGCCGAGCAGATCCCCTTCACGATCAACGCCGAGGACGGGGTCAACGAGGAGAAGCGCCTGGAGTACCGCTTCCTCGACCTGCGCCGCGAGCGCATGCACCGCAACATCATGCTGCGCTCCAAGGTCATCGCGAAGATCCGCGAGAAGATGGTCGCGCAGGGCTTCAACGAGATGGCCACCCCCATCCTCTCCGCCACCTCCCCCGAGGGCGCGCGCGACTTCCTCGTCCCCTCCCGGCTGCACGCGGGCAAGTTCTACGCGCTGCCGCAGGCCCCGCAGCAGTTCAAGCAGCTCCTGATGATCGCGGGCTTCGACCGCTACTTCCAGATCGCGCCCTGCTTCCGCGACGAGGACGCCCGCGCCGACCGCTCCCCCGGCGAGTTCTACCAGCTCGACATGGAGATGAGCTTCGTCGAGCAGGAGGACGTCTTCGCGGTCATCGAGAAGCTGATGACCGAGCTGTTCCAGGAGCTGGGCGAGGGCCGCGAGTGCACCTCCCCGTTCCCGCGCATCCCCTTCCGTGAGGCGATGCTCAAGTACGGCTCCGACAAGCCGGACCTGCGCGCCCAGCTGGAGCTGGTGGACGTCTCGGAGATCTTCGTCGGCTCTGGCTTCAAGGCGTTCGCCGACAAGCACGTGCGCGCGCTGGCCGTCCCTGACACGGCGGACCAGCCGCGGAAGTTCTTCGACCAGATGGGCGACTTCGCCGTCGAGCAGGGCGCCAAGGGCCTCGCCTGGGTCCGCGTCGACGACGACAGCACGCTGACGGGCCCCATCGCGAAGTTCCTCACCGAGGCCGACGTCTCCGCGCTGCTGACGGCGCTGAACGCCAAGCCGGGCACGGCGGTCTTCTTCGGGGCCGGTGAGTTCGACGAGGTCTCGAAGATCATGGGCGCCGTCCGCGTCGAGGCGGCCAAGCGCACCGGGAACTTCGAAGAGGGCGTCTTCCGCTTCTGCTGGATCGTGGACTTCCCGATGTTCGAGAAGGACGAGGACACCGGCAAGATCGAGTTCTCGCACAACCCCTTCTCCATGCCTCAGGGCGGCCTGGAAGCGCTCCGGACCCAGGACCCGCTGGACGTCCTGGCCTGGCAGTACGACATCGTCTGCAACGGCACCGAGCTGTCCTCCGGCGCGATCCGGAACCACGAGCCCGAGATCATGTTCCGCGCCTTCGAGATCGCGGGCTACTCGAAGGAGGACGTGGAGCGCGAGTTCGGCGGCATGCTGCGCGCCTTCCAGTTCGGCGCCCCGCCGCACGGCGGCATCGCCCCGGGCATCGACCGCATCGTGATGCTGCTCGCCGACGAGCCGAACATCCGCGAGACGATCGCGTTCCCGCTGAACGGCAACGCGCAGGACCTGATGATGGGCGCCCCGAGCGAGGTCGAGGAGGCCCGCCTCAAGGAGCTGCACCTCTCGGTGCGCAAGCCCAAGCTGTAGGCGCCGTGCGGCGCCCGTAGGCAACCGTACGTGAAGGCCCCGACCCCCGGAATCAGCCGGGGGCCGGGGCCTTCGCGCGCTCCGGGACAGGCACTCGTACGGAGTGCTCCCCCTCCTGGGGCGGCGTGTCCCCTGGAGGCGGGCGGGGGGATTCACCTGTAGTTCACCCTCACGACGCTCCCTCGCGGATCTACGCCCATAGCGTCGCGCACTGCGAGGAACCGCACCATCCGGAGGGGATCATGCGAAAGCTGCTGCCGATACTGGGGTCGCACCAAGGCGGAAGATCGGCCATGACCTGCCGTTACCGCTGTGGTGACGCCTGCTTCCACGAGGCGCCGAACACCAGCGGCAACGAGTACGCCGGCGACATCATCGCGGGCGCGCTCTCGCGCCGTACGATGCTGCGCGCCGGTGCCGTGGTCGGCGTCGCCGCCGCCGCGGGGTCCGGGCTCGGCGCCCCCCAGGAGGCGTCGGCCGCCTCCGGGGCGCAAGGCGCGCGAGGCGCGCAAGGCGCAGTGGGCGCCGCGGCCAAGGGAGGCAAAGGGGGCAAGGCCGCCAAGGGCCTGCGCTTCACGCCCGTCGAGGCGAACACCGCCGACCGGGTCACCGTCCCCCAGGGGTACGGGCAGAACGTCGTGATCCGCTGGGGCGACCCGATCCTGCGCGGCGCCCCGGACTTCGACCCGGAGAAGCAGTCGGCGAAGGCCCAGGCGGGCCAGTTCGGCTACAACAACGACTTCCTCTCCCTCCTCCCCCTTGAGCACGAGCACGGCAGCCAGCTCCTGGTCGCGAACCACGAGTACACGGACGAGCAGCTCATGTTCGCGGGGTACGACGCGAAGAAGCCGACCCGCGAGCAGGTCGAGATCGGCATGGCGGCGCACGGGCTCTCGGTGGTCGTGGTCCGCGAGGAGCGCCGCAGCGGCGCGCTCAAGGCCGTGCCCCGGCACCGCCTCAACCGCCGCATCACGGCCACCACGCCCTTCGAGGTGACGGGCCCGGCGGCGGGCAGCGAGTGGCTGCGCACCTCCGCCGACCCCGAGGGCCGCACGGTCCTGGGCACCCTCAACAACTGCGCGGGCGGCACCACTCCGTGGGGCACGACGCTGCACGGCGAGGAGAACGTCGACCAGTACTTCGCCAACACCGACAAGGTGACGGACGAGGAGCACAAGAAGCGCCTCAAGCGCTACGCGCTCAAGGGCACCGACTCGCAGCGCAGGTGGGAGCTGTACGAGAAGCGCTTCGACGTCACCAAGGAGCCGTACGAGCCGCACCGCTTCGGCTGGGTCGTCGAGCTGGACCCGTACGACCCGGAGGCGACGCCCCGCAAGCGCACCGCGCTCGGCCGCTTCAAGCACGAGGCGGCGCAGCCGCGGCTGACCCGCGACGGGCGTCCCGTCGTCTACATGGGCGACGACGAGCGCTTTGAGTACTTGTACAAGTTCGTCTCCGCCAAGCGGATGATGCGCGGCAGCAGCGCGGCGGCGCGCGAGCACAACCTGACGCTGCTGGACGAGGGCACCCTGTACGTCGCCAAGCTCAAGGGCGACAGCCCGGCGGGCGAGATCGACGGCAAGGGCACGCTCCCCGAGGACGGTGAGTTCGACGGCAAGGGCGAGTGGATCCCGCTGGCGACGGGCGACACCTCGCACGTGCCGGGCATGACAGCCGAGGAGGTGTACGTCTTCACGCGGCTGGCCGGTGACAAGGTCGGCGCCACCAAGATGGACCGCCCCGAGGACGTGGAGCCCAGCCCGCGCACCGGGCGGGTCTATGTGGCGCTCACCAACAACACCGACCGTGGCGCCGCCGGCAAGGCGGGCCCGGACGAGGCGAACCCGCGCAACGGCAACAAGCACGGCCAGGTGCTGGAGTTCGCCGAGCGCGGCGACGACCCGACGGCGAAGCAGTTCTCGTGGCGGCTCTTCCTGGTCTGCGGCGACCCGGAGGATCCGTCCACCTACTTCGCCGGTTTCCCGAAGGACCAGGTCAGCCCGATCTCCTGCCCGGACAACGTCACGTTCGACGCGTACGGGAACCTGTGGATCTCGACGGACGGCAACGCGCTGGGCACCCACGACGGGCTGTTCGGGGTCGCGACGGCGGGACGTCAGCGGGGCCAGGTGCGGCAGTTCCTGACGGTGCCGACAGGGGCCGAGACCTGCGGCCCGATCGTGCAGGACCGGCGCGTGCTCGTCGCGGTCCAGCACCCGGGCGAGGTGGACGGCGCGAGCGTGGAGAAGCCCGCCTCGTCCTGGCCCGACGGGCCGGGCAAGTACGTGCGCCCGTCCGTCGTCAGCGTGTGGCGCGAGGACGGCGGGAACATCGGCGCGTAGGCGCACGGACCAGCAGTCGAGCGCGCTGCTGAGGGGGAGGGCCGCACTGGCCCTCCCCCTCAGCCGTTTCCGGCCGGGGCGGCCCGGCCACGGGGCCGACCAGTGGCGGGACCCGAGACCCCATGCGAGCCTTTTCGTACGGTACCGCCAGGTTTGCCCGCGCGGTGCTGAGTCGACCTAGCGAGTGCAGCCATGGAACGACCCAGAATTCTCATCGTGGGCGGAGGCTTCGCCGGGGTGGAGTGCGCCCGGCGGCTGGAGCGTGACCTCGGCCCGTACGAGGCGGAGATCGCCCTCGTCACCCCGAACAGCTACCAGCTCTACCTGCCCCTCCTGCCCCAGGTGGCCTCCGGCGTGCTGACCCCGCAGTCCGTCGCGCCGCCGCTGCGCCGCCTCCTGCGCCGTACGGCGATCGTCCCCGGCGGCGTCATCGGCGTGGACACGAAGGCCAAGGTCTGCGTGGTGCGGCTGATCACGGGCAAGCTGGTGAACCGGCGCTACGACTATCTCGTCCTCACCCCCGGCAGCGTCACCCGCAGCTTCGACATCCCGGGCCTCGACCAGCACGCGCGCGGCATGAAGACGCTGGCCGAGGCCGCGTACGTGCGCGATCAGGTCATCTCGCAGCTCGACCTGGCCTGCGCGACGACGGACGAGGCGGAGCGCGCGGCGCGGCTCCAGTTCGTGGTGGTCGGCGGCGGCTACGCGGGCACGGAGACCGTCGCCTGCCTCCAGCGGCTGACCAACTCGGCCACGAAGCGCTATCCGCGCATCGACCCCCGCATGATCAAGTGGCATCTGATCGACATCGCGCCCAAGCTGATGCCCGAGCTGGGCGACCGGCTCGGACAGCGCGCGCTGGAGATCATCACCAGGCGCGGTACCGAGGTCTCCCTCGGCGTCTCCGTCGCGGAGGTCACCGAGGACACCGTCACCTTCACCGACGGCCGCGTCCTGCCCTGCCGCACCCTCATCTGGACGGCCGGGGTGGCCGCCAGCCCGCTCATCGGCACGCTGGACCGCGAGACGGTGAAGGGGCGGCTGGTGGTCGAGCCGGATCTGAGCGTGCCGGGCCTTGAGTGCGTCTTCGCCCTGGGTGACGCGGCGGCCGTGCCCGACCTCGCGAAGGGGGAGGCGGGCGCGATGTGCCCGCCCACGGCGCAGCACGCGATGCGCCAGGGCTGGCGGGCCGCGCGCAACATCGTGGCGACGCTGCGCGGGGAGCCGACCACGCCGTACCGCCACCATGACCTCGGCCTCGTCGTCGACCTGGGCGGCAAGGACGCGGTGGCCCGGCCCGCCGGGTTCGAACTCGCGGGGCTTCCGGCCCAGTTCGTGACGCGCGGCTACCACATCGCGGCCCTGCGCACGGCCCCCGCGCGCTTCCGTACGGCGGCGAACTGGGTGCTCAACGCGGCCACGGGCGACGACTTCGTCCGCACCGGCTTCCTCGCCCGCCGCCCTGGCACGCTGGAGGACTTCGAGCGCACCGACTCGTATCTGCCGGGGGAGCGCGTGGCCGAGCTGGCGTCGGGGAACGGCGCTCCGCCGAACGGCGCGGTGTCCAAGAACGGCGCGTCGCCGAACGACGGCTCGCCCAAGAAGGGCGCCCACACCCACGCGAAGAGCGGATCGGCCGCCAAGAACGGCGGTGCTCCCAAGAACGGCAAGGACCGCAGGAGCTGAGGTGGTGGTGTGCCTCACGGGGCTGACGATGCGTAAGGGGCGACGGGCGGGGGAACCCCTCCACCTCGCCGTACCCGACAGCGGAGCACCATGAGCGCATCCGGCACCAGCCCCCACGACGACGACAGCGACCAGCACGACGGAGCCTCATCCCGTGGCGCCGCCGGGCGCGCCGTCGAGCGGGCGCGCCAGTGGCTGAGCCGGGCCAGGGGCCACGCGGGCCACGAACGCCACATCGCGCTGCTGCTCGCCAAGAGCGCGCTGGCCGGGGTGGTCTCCTGGACGCTGGCCGAGTACGTCGTCGCCTCGCCGCAGCCCACGTACGCGCCCTTCACCGCGCTGCTCGTCGTCCAGTCGACGGTCTACCGCACGCTGGTCCAGTCCGGGCAGTACGTGGGCGCCGTCCTCCTCGGGGTGCTCGCGGCGGGCGCGGTGGGGCCGCTGCTCGGGGACAACGTCGCCGCCTTCGCGGTGATGCTGGTCATCGGGCTGCTGATCGGGCGCTGGCACAAGCTGGGGGTGCAGGGCATCCAGGTGCCGGTCGCCGGGGTCTTCGCGTACAACGCGTTCTCCGGCACCGAGCTGACCATGCTCTGGCCGATCGTCTCCATGGTGCTGCTCGGCGCGGCCACCGGGCTCGTCGTGAACCTGGTGCTGCTGCCGCCGATGCACTACGGGACGGCGGCCGAGGGCGTACGCGAACTGTCCACGTCGGTCTGCTCGGTGCTCACCGACATGGCCTCCGGGCTGCGCGAGGGGCCTCCGGAGAAGGACACGGCCGCCGAGTGGGCGCGCCGGGCCCGGGAGCTGGACGGCACCGTCAGGAAGGCCCGTTACGCGGTCGAGCACGGCGCCGAGAGCATCAGCTACAACCCTCGGCGGCTGCTCAGCCGCAGCGCGCCCACCACGTTCAGCGGCTACCGCACCATGGTCGACTCGCTGGCCCGCGCCGCCGAGCAGGTGCGCAGCATCTCGTTCGGCCTCCAGCGCTCGCTGGAGGAGGAGCGTCCGCCCGACGACGGCTTCCTGCGCGCCTACGGGGAGTTCCTTGACCTCGTCGCGGAGACGGCCCAGCGCCTCGGGGACCCGGAGGCGGGCGACGAGGACCTGCGGCGACGCGTCGAGAACGGGCGCGAGCACTACGACGAGCTGGTCAGGCGCACCGGCGAGAACGACGCGTGGCCCACCCTCGGCGCGCTGCTCATCGACGCGCACCGGCTGCTCCAGGAGTTCGCGCACGCGCACGGCGAGGGCGCCGTGCGCCCGGAGTGACCCCTCACCCCGGGCGCACGGGCGCACAGTCCGCTCAGGACCCGCTCACGGCATGCGGATCTCCGCGCCGGGCCCGAGCGGCAGCTCGAACCCGTAGAAGACGCCGAGCACCGCGAGCCACGCCAGCAGGAACGGCGGCACGAACACGAAGAGCCGCGACAGCACGGTGCCGAGCTGCGCCCCCGGTTCGTAGCGGCGCAGCACCACTAGCATCAGGAAGACGTACGGGTTCATCGGCGTGATCATCTGGGTCGCCGAGTCGCCGATGCGGAACGCGGCCTGGGTCACCGCGGGCTCCAGGCCCAGCAGCATGAACGTCGGCACGAAGACCGGCGCCATCAGCGACCACAGGGCCGAGCCCGAGGTGATGACCAGGTTCAGCAGGCACACCAGCAGCACGAACATGACCAGCCCGACGTAGCCGGTCAGCCCTGCCGACTCCAGCAGCGCCGCGCTCTTCACGGCGAGCCAGATGCCGAGGTTGGACCAGTTGAAGACGCCGATGACCTGCGCGATGACCAGGATCAGCACGATGTACGAGGACATCCCGGTGATCGACTCGGCCATCATCCGCGGCACGTCCTCGGTCTTCTTGAGGGAGCGCACCGCGATCCCGTAGACGGTCCCGGCGAGGACGAACGCGACGAACAGCAGCGGCACCACCCCGTCCAGCACGGGCGAGGGCACGAGGCTGCCGCCCGCGCCGCGCAGGGGGCTGCCGGGCAGCAGCCAGAGGGCGACGACGAGCGCCGCGTACGCGAGGACGGCCGCTCCCGCGAGCAGCAGGCCGCGCTTCTGGGCCGGGGTGATCTCCGTCGACGGGCGGTACTCCGCACCCTCGACAGCACCCTCGTCCTCGTCACCGGTCTGCTCCTGGGACTCCTGTGGCTCCTGGGGCTGGGGCATCCGGGGTTCGAGGACGCGGGCGATGAGGAAGCCGCCGATGAGGGCGAGGACGGCGCTCGCGGCGGCCGTGTAGAAGTAGTTGATCAGGATGTGCGTGGCGGCGTCCTCGCCGCTCGGCAGGACCGAGGCGGCCTTCTCCGTGATGCCGGTGTAGAGCGCGTCCAGCGCGCCGATGGAGAAGCCCGCCGCGTACCCGGCGCACACGCAGGCGAAGCCCCCGATGAGCCCGGCGATCGGATTGCGGCCCGCGTTCTTGAACACGAGCGCGGCCAGCGGCGGGACGACCAGGATGGCCACGTCGCTCATCAGATGTGCCTGGCAGGCGACGAAGGCGACGAGGTACGGCAGCAGCGCGCGCGGAGCGCGGGCGATCGAGGCCCGTACGGCGGTCTCCAGCAGCCCCGTCTTCTCGGCGACGCCGACGGCCGCCATCATCAGCAGCACGGTGCCCAGGGAGGGGAAGCCGGTGAAGTTGGGGATGAAGTTGTTCAGGAGCCAGACCATCCCCTCCCCGGTGAACACCCCCTTCACCGCGAGGGTCTTGTCGTCCCCCGGCACCCGCACGGTGACCCCGGCGAAGGAGAGCGCCGTCGAGACCGCGGCGACGACCAGGAACAGCCCGGCGAAGAGCAGCACCGGGTGGGGCAGCCGGTTGCCGACGCGCTCGATGCCCGCCATGGCACCGTCGAGCAGCCTGCTCCCCGCGCCGCCCCCGCCGCCCGTGCCGCCGCCCGTCGTCTCGCGCGTCTTCGTCGCCCCTCTCACGATCCGGCTCCGCCCGTGTCGCCCGCGCCGCCCGCCGTGAGCGTGTTCTTGCGGATGACGCCGCCCTGCGCGACGAGCCGGACGCGGTCAGGGTCTGACAGCACCGCGATGTCCGCGAGCGGGTCGCCGTCGCACAGGACGAGGTCGGCCCGCTTGCCGGGCTCCAGGGTGCCGACGGACGCCTGGAGTCCGAGCAGTTCGGAGGCCGTGCGCGTACCGGCGACGATCGCGTCCATCGGGCTCATCCCGAGCGAGACGAGGTGGGCCAGCTCGCGCAGGTTGTGCCCGTGCGGCACCATCGCCGCGTCCGTGCCCATGGCGATCTTCACGCCGCTCGCGATGGCGCGGGAGATGTTCTCCTTCGTGATGCCGGACCAGCGGACCTTCTTCTCGTAGTGGTACGGCTCCATGGTGGCCTTGTCGATGCCGTCGAAGACCGTGGAGAGCGTCGGCACGACGAAGACCCCGCGCTCGCCCGCCAGCTCGCACGCCTCCTCGGTGAGGCCGTAGCCGTGCTCGACGCTGGTGACGCCGCCGCGGATGGCGTTGAGGATGCCCGCCGTGCCCTGCGCGTGTGCCGCGACGGGTTTGCCGCCGTGCCGGGCCAGTTCGTCGACGACGGTGCTGATCTCCTCCACCGTCAGGCCCTCGTCGTCGGGCTGGTCGTGCGGGCTGCCCATGCCGCCCGTCGCGCAGACCTTGATCAGGTCGGCCCCGGCCCGCAGCAGCCTGCGGACGGCGAGCCTGACCTCGTCGGGGGTGTCGGCGATCTCGCCGATGCCGCAGCTCGGGTCGAAGCCGCTGGGCGTGGAGAAGTCGGCGTGCCCGCCCGTGTGGCTCATGATGCGCACGGCCGTGTGCAGCCTGGGCCCCTCGGTCATGCCCTGCTCGACGGCCGTACGGAACCCGGCGGGCAGCCCGCCCAGGTCGCGGGCCGTGGTGACGCCCGCGTGCAGCGTGGCGCGCATCCGCTCGGCGGTGCGGAACACCTCGACGGTGGGGTCGGCGGCGAACTTGCGGTTCATCTCCGAGGCCGTCGCCACCCCGAGGTGGACGTGGCAGTCGATGAAGCCGGGCAGCACGGTACGGCCGCCCGCGTCGATGACGCGCTCGCCAGGTGCGGCGGACGGCGCGGCGGGGGCGTCGGCGGCGGGACCCGCGTAGCCGACGGTGCCGTCGGCGCCGACGACGAGCACGGCGTCCTCTACGGGCCGCGCGCCCGTGCCGTCGATGAGCCGGGCGTGGTGGATGCGGAGCGGGGCTGCGGGGGCGGGAGCGGCTGCGGGGGTCGCGGTCTGCGAGGTAGTGCTCATGAGGGAGCAGCGTCAGAATGAGCGGTTAACAACGAGTAAAATCGCAGGAATCGTGGCCCGCGAACCCCTCTGAGTGCAGGATTGCTATCACCATGGACGCGCAGCAATCGCAGCGTACGGATTCCGGACACGCGCCGGACGAGGACGTCGCCCCGTCGACGCCAGACCTCGGAACCGGAACCGGACCCGGAGCCGTCCGGCTCGACGAGCTGGACCTGTCGATCGTGCACGCGCTCCAGATCAACCCCCGCGTCCCCTGGGCCCAGGTCGGCGAAGCGCTCGGCATCGACCCCGTCACGGCGGCCCGCCGCTGGGAGCGGCTGGCCGGGACCGGCGCCGCCTGGGTCGACGGCTACCTCTCGCCGGGCCGCGACGAGGCCGTCTACGCGCAGGTCGAGGTGGACACCGGCGGCGCACAGCGCGAGGAGGTCTCGGCCGCGCTCGCCGACGACGCCAGGGTGCTGAGCCTCAAGCAGACCTCGGGCGGCCGCGATCTGCTGGCCATCGTCGGCGCGGGGGACCTCGCCGACCTCGCGTCCTACGTCGGCGAGCGCGTGAGCAGGCTGCCCGGCGTGCGCGGCACCCGCATCCACGTCATCACAGCGGCGCCCTTCGAAGGCGCGTACTGGCGGCTGCGCAGCCTCACCCCGGCGCAGCAGGAGCTGCTGCGCGCCCGGCGCGAGGACCTGCCCGACGAGCCGCTGCGCCCCGTCGACCGCCGCATCGCGCTCGCGCTGGGCGGCGACGGGCGGATGCCGCTGACCCGGCTCGCGCAGGAGGCGGACACCAGCGTGGCCACGGCGCGCCGCCGCCTGCGGGTGCTGACGGCGACGGGGCGGCTGTCGCTGCGCTGCGCGCTGGCCCGCCCGCTGACGGGCCTGCCCGTCTCCGTCGTCTACTTCGCCTCCGTACCCGCCGAGCACCTGGACGAGGCGGCTGCCGCGCTGCGGACGCTTCCCGGGCTGCGGATGTGCAGTGTGACCGCCGGGCCGCACAATCTCATCCTCGACGTGTGGCTGCGCGCCCTCCACGAGGTCCACGCCATGGAGGCCCACCTGAACCGGCGCCTCGCGAAGCTGCGGCTCCAGGTCACGGAGCGCGCGGTGGTGCTGCGTACGGTCAAGCACGTAGGGCGTGTTCTCGACCGCCGTGGACACAGCCTGCGGGCCGTCCCGCTGGACTTCTGACCGGACGTCTGACCGGACGTCTGAGGGGCCGGTTCTGGTTTTTCCCGGTCCCGCTGGGCCGTACGGGTGGTGTTCATCGGAAGATCCGCGAATAGGAGCGTCGGTCCACCACACCTCGCATCTCGGACACATCATGAGGAACATACGCGGATCGTTCCATCCGAAAGTGAGGGGTCATGGGTACCGCCAAGACCACGCAGCTCTGGACAGCCTTCATCACCGTTCTCTGCAAACTGCTCGCCCACCTCGGGTTCGCCACCCGCCGGACGGCCACCGTCCCGGCGTACGTTCCGGCCTCGGCGCAGAACGCCGCCGCCGGTGCCACCGTCCCGGCAGCGCGTGGCACGGCCCGCACCGTCGTCACCGGCGCAGGGGAGACCGGGGATCCCGGGGAGACCGGGGGGCCCGGGGAGGCTGCCTCGCGCGGGGGCTCAGGCGATACGGGGCTGGGCTTCGGGGACGAACCGGAACCGGAGCGGGCGCGCAAGCGCAGGTTCGTGCGGTCGAAGCCCAAGGCCTCGCGGTGTGTGCCGCCCCCGTCGTACACGGCCCGTCGCAACCGGAGGCAGCCGCTGCCCCCGACGATCAAGCAGCGCATCCGGGCCGAGGCGCACGGCTCCTCCCCCAGCTCCAGGACCCGTTCCTCGCTGGTCAGCGACGCGCTCGTGAGCGACCACCGGGGCGGCGGCGCGGCCTCGGCGGCGACCGCGGCGCCCAAGGCCAAGGCCCCTGCTCCGACGGCGTCGGCGGCGGGCCGCATCCCCTCGGCACGCGCACGCGACAGCCACGCCACGCGCGAACGCGTCCTCAGCCCTGCGGCCTGACCGCCGAGCGCACGACGTCGGTGACTCGGCGGGTCCCACGGACGGGACCCGCACCTGACAGGCCCCTGATAGGCCCCGCCTATAAGCGTTGTCGCGAACGGCACTTGGACGGCGTCCCGGCGCACTGCTGTGATCGGGACCATGAGCGACTCCCCCCAGCCTCAGCCCCACCCCGAGACTCCCCCCGAGCCACACCCCGAGACTCACCCTGAGCCCCAGCCACTGCTGCCCGGCTTCTCCCGCCGCACCGTGGACGCCGCCGGTGTACGTGTCCACGTACGCGTCGCGGGCGAGGGCCCGCCCGTACTGCTGCTGCACGGCTATCCGCAGACGCACCTGATCTGGCACGGGGTCGCCCCCGCGCTGGTGGCGGCGGGGCACACCGTCGTCCTCACCGATCTGCGCGGCTACGGCGACAGCGACAAGCCGCCCTCCGACGCCGACGCCGAGCACGCGCCCTACGCGAAGCGCGCGATGGCACGGGACCAGCTCCTGGTGATGCGCGAGCTGGGCCACGAGCGGTTCGCCGTCGCCGGGCACGACCGCGGCGGACGGGTCGCGCACCGGCTCGCCCTGGACCACCCGGAGGCGGTCTCGGCGCTGGCCGTCCTCGACATCGTGCCGACCCGGCACGCCTTCCGGCACGCCGACGCGGCGTTCGGGCTCGGCTACTACCACTGGTTCTTCCTCGCGACGGGGAACGGCATCCCCGAGCACTTCATCGGCCAGGACCCGGACTTCTGGATCCGGACGCGGATGGGCGCCCGGCACCACGGCGGCACGCCCTTCGACCCGAGGGCCGTGGACGAGTACGTGCGCTGCTTCTCCGACCCCGCCGCGATCCACGCCTCCTGCGAGGACTACCGCGCGGCGGCCGGTATCGACCTCGTCCACGACGACGAGGACGCGGCCGCTGGCCGCCTCGTCGACTGCCCGGTGCTCGCGCTGTGGGGTGGGCACAGCTTCGTCGGCCGCCACTACGACGTGCCGCGGATCTGGCGCGACTACGCCTCCGACGTGCGCGGCCACGCGCTCCCCTGCGACCACTACCTCCCCGAAGAGGCCCCGGAGGAGACCGCGCGGCTCCTGACGGAGTTCTTCCGGGAGCGCTGACCGGCGCGCGGGCCGGGGGCTTCGACGTCACGGGCGCCGGGCCGCGCCTGCCCGCGCGGGGGCCGCTCATGCGTGCGGGGCCGCGCCGTATTTCTCTCGGCAGAGCTTTGGCCTGATCCGCCGGTCGGGTTGTTTCGCCTGGTGGCGCGCTGGAGAAGCGCAGATGGCGAAGCACTGTCGAACGGGGAACACCCGGTCGGAAGACGACGGCAGACGACGATGACGACGGACGGAGGTCACGTGGCGCGCGCGACACACGGCGAACCCGGAGCACGGGAGAGCGGGCACCCGGCGCGGAGGGAGGACGCGGGCGCGGGTGCGGAAGCGGGCCCCGCCCGTACGCCCGCCCGTACCGCCGACCTCGCCCGTCCACCCGCCCGTACCGCCAGGAGGCCGACGAGCCGCCGCTCCGTGCTCGCGGGCTCGGCCGCCGCCGGGCTCGGGCTCCTCGCCGCGTGCGCCGAGCCCTCGCGCGGCGCGGGCGGAGCGGGCGGCTCGGCGGACGGCGCCGCCAAGGAGTCCGCCTCGCCCGGCGCGGGCGCGTCCTCGGACAAGGGGTCCGGCTCGGGCTCCGGCTCCCCGTCGCCGCGGCGGACCCGTAAGCGGCCCCAACTCCCGCGCGGCGGCCGGGACTTGTTCCCGCACTACCGCATGGTCGGGTACTGCGGCCTGCCGGGCGCCGCCGCGCTCGGGCGACTGGGCACCGGCGATCCCGGCGAGCGCGTCGCCGAGATCGAGAAGAAGGCGCGCGCCTACGCGGGCGACCGCGAGCCGCTGCCCGCGCTCGAACTGCTGGCCACCGTCGTGAATCCGGGTCCGGGCCCGGACGGCGCGTACCGCACCCGTACAGCGGGCGACACCATCCAGCGCTTCCACGAACTGGCCCGCGAGCACGAGGCGTTGCTCCTGCTCAACATCCAGCCCGGCCGCTCCTCCGCGCTCGACGAGGTCAAGGCGCTGCGCGAGTGGCTCGTCCACCCCGACGTGGGCATCGCTCTCGACCCGGAGTGGGACATGGGCGAGGGCGAGAAGCCGGGCGACACCTACGGGAAGACCGCGGGGCCCGAGCTGAACGGCGTCTCGCGCTATCTCTCGGAGCTGGTCGAGAAGCACGACCTGCCGCAGAAGCCGTTCGTCTTCCACCAGGTCGCCGTCTCCGTCGTCCCCGAGCAGGAGAAGCTGCGCGCGGAACCCGGCGTCGCCCTCATCAAGAGCGCCGACGGCATCGGCTCACCCGGCATGAAGCGCGACACCTGGCACAAGCTGGTCAAGGACATGCCGGACGGGCTGCACACGGGCTTCAAGCTCTTCTACGAGGAGGACGCCGAGGGCGGCAGCCGTCTGATGGAGCCCGAGGAGGTGCTGAAGCTGCGGCCGAAGCCGGAGTACGTGATGTACGAGTGACGGAACGGGCGCGTCCGCCCCCGGCCTGGAACGCGAACCGGCCGGTCGGTCAAAGTCGGTCACAGAAAACCCATCTTCGCGTACAACTATTCACTCCCGCATCAGGTCTTGTCCGCAGAGTCATGGAGACTCGCTGATACCTGAATGTGGGGAAAACATGCGCACTCGTGCTGCGGTGGCCGTCGCCACCGGTGCTCTGGGTCTGGCCGCGATAGCGGCGTCTGCGACACCTGCTGTCGCGACCGCGAACGAATCAGGCTCGGGGCTGCGGGCCGAGAAGCCCACCGCCGCCGACCACTGGGGGAAGGCGGCGAAGCGTGACGGCGCCTCGGCGCGTGCCGCGGCGGCGGAGGAGCCGCGGATCGTCTCGTACTCGGTGAACTCCGGCAAGGCGCTGGCGCTGGGCACCACCAACGCCAAGACCTACACGGTCTCGGTGACGGCCGAGCACGCCGCCGGGATCTACGACGTGGCCGTCGACCTGTGGCACGGCACCGACCTGGACAACATCGACGGGCTGATCTTCACCAACGAGGAGCAGGCCACCTGCACGGCGTCCTCCGCGACGAGGTCCACCTGCAAGCTCACGGTCACGGTCGACCCGAAGGTCGACCTGTACTCCAACGACCTGGCCGGTTCCTGGAAGGTGACCGTCGGCGCCATCTCCAACGACGGCGACCTGTACTGGAACGACTACCACGGCTCCACCAAGGTGCAGCGGTACTCGAAGCTGACGGTCAACGCCGCGCCGGAGCCGGTGACGAAGGGCAAGAAGGTCACCGTCACGGGCAAGCTGACCCGCGCCAACTGGGAGACCGGCGACTACCGCGGCTACACGGTCCAGAAGACCGACCTCCAGTTCCGCAAGAAGTCCCAGGAGACCTACCCGGGCACCCTGAAGACGGTCACCACCAACTCCAAGGGCGAGCTGTCCACCACCTCCACGGCCACCGTGGACGGCTACTGGCGCTACTACTTCAAGGGCACCTCGACCACTCCGGCCGTCAAGGCCACGGGTGACTACGTCGACGTGAGGTAACCGGCACCGTTTCCGCCTCGGTTTGCGCCTCGGCTCCGGTTCCGGCAACGGCAACGCTGCCGGAACCGGAGCCGGTCCCGTCAGGAAGCACGGTGCGGCTTGCCCGGCGGCGGCAGCGCGTGCCGGGGCCGGGGCGGGGCGATGTGCAGGATGAGGAGCTGGAGGCAGGCCAGCGCCGCGATGGGCGGCAGCGCGGCGATGGCGATCCCGGTGAAGTCCTTCGTCGCGCGGGCGATGCACAGCGCGGCGGTGACCATGGAGAACAGCAGCAGCACCGACCAGGCCACCTTCGCGTGCCTGCCGCGCATGGTCGGGTTGCGGAGGATGGCCAGCGAGGCGGCCACCCACGGGCCGTGCACGATCATCGGCCACCACGAGGCGACGTCGCCCACGGCGGGCGCCGCCAGCTCGCGCAGCGGGGCGTAGGTGACGATGCCGCCGAGCGTGCTGACCCCGGCGAAGACGGCGAACGAGAGCGTCGCGACGGTGAAGGACAGCAGCGGCAGCAGCAGTTCCATCGGAGGCCGCCGTACGCGCTTGCGGCGGTGCGCCGCGAGGACGCGCCGGGGGCGGACGACCTCGGACTCGGGCGGCTCCTCGCCCCTGGCGCCATGTGCTCCACCAGCGCCATGGGCGCCGCCGGCCCCGTGTGCTCCACCGGTCCCGTTGGCCTCGTCGAGCAGCTGGTTCAGCTCCCCCTCGAAGTCCCAGCCCCCCTCGGGCGCCGCGAACTCGGCCGTGCTGTAGTCGTCCTCGGGCGGTACGGGCAGCGGATACGCCTCGTAGAGGGGAGGCGTCGGCGTGTATCCAGGGTCCACGGTCTGGGTCCAGTAGGGATCGCCGTAGTACGAGGGCTCACTCATGCGCGCCCGGCCTTCATCCGCGCGGACCACTGCTGGTGGAACTCCTCCTCGATGCCTCCCAGCGCGGCGAGAAACACCTCCAACAACGACCCCGAGTCCTGTGGTTGGGCAACGGGTGCCATTTCAGGGCGCGTTGAGGGGAAGGACCGGGAGAATCCCTCACCGTGCTCCGGGGGGAAGGAGAGACCGGAAGTCGCAGGGTCGCTGGAGTTTGCCTCGCCTGGTGTAGTCACACTCACGCAAACGAAGCAATGGCAATAGGCGTAGTGCGGCACATGAGTGAAGGTGCGTGGCATCCAGGTGAATCACACCGGTGTGAAGAGATTCCGAATATCCTCGTCGGTCTGAGGAATTCACTCGGTTGCGACGGCAGGGCTTCCGCTTCCTCGCTGCGCACGGCGACAGGGGGACGGGCCGACCGCGTCGCGCCGGGAGACACGCCCGGTCAGCGCGGTGTCCGACACCCGAAGGCGGCACGGACCCGCTTCCCGCATCGCTCTCACCGTCGCCTCCGCTTGCGTTGCCGCCAGCGCGCGGCCACGGCGCGGCGAACTGCGGGGGAATTTCCCGGACTTCGCAGCTGCCCGCCCCCTTGGGCAAGTGAACTCTTCGCGCACTTTATCCCTCGGACTCGGGAACCCGCGTTCACGAGAACATGACGGACAACGGAGCGGCGAAGGGGCGTAGCGGCGTACCGGTGGAATGTGTCGTGGATCACAGGAACTCCGCCCGTATCGCGGAGAGACAACGGGTGTGAGCTATCCAGAAGACGCGGGCGACGCGGGTGATCTGCGCCGACGCATACGGGCGGGGGACCGGCAGGCGTTCGCCGACCTGTACGAGGACCACGCGAGGACGGTCTACCACCACGCCCTCCGGCTGACCGGCGACTGGTCGACGGCCGAGGAGGTCATGTCCGAGACCTTCCTGACCGCCTGGCGCACCCGGGAGCGGCTGGAACCGGACGGCGGGTCGCCGCGCCCGTGGCTGCTGGGCATCGCGACGCACAAGGCGGACAACGCCAAGCGCGCGCTGCGCCGACGGCTCGCCTTCCTGGCCCGTCGCGCCGAGCCGCCCACGGTGGCGGACTTCGCGCAGGAGACGGCGGGCCGCGTCGACGACGCCCGTCGGCTGGCCGCCGTGCACGCCGCGCTGAGCCGTCTGCGGCGGTCCGAGCGGGAGGTGCTGACGCTGTGCGTGTGGTCGGGCCTGGACTACGCGCAGACCGCCGAGGCGCTGGGTATCCCCGTCGGCACGGTGCGCTCCCGGCTGTCCCGCGCCCGCGCCAGGCTGCGGCGGCTCAGCGAGGAGGAAGAGCACGGGGAACGGCGGCGGGGCCGCGGAGAGGTAAGCAGCGAGGCCGCGTTCGCGGCCCTGTCCGAGCGGGAGGAAACCGCATGAACGACGACGCCAGCTCGTCCCGTCCCGTCACCGACGACGTGGCAGGGGAAGTGGCCAGGCTGCTGCCCCCGCCCCCCGTCGGGGACCTTACGCGCGGGCGCCACCTCCACCACAGGGAACGCCTGATGCACGAGATCGACCACGACCGCGACCAGGCCGCCGCCAAGCCGGGCGCCACCCCCTCCGGCCGCCGCGCCCGGCTGCTGCGTCCAGCGCTCCTGATGCCGGTGACCGCGCTGGCGCTGGCCGGGGCGCTGACCGCGGGGCTCGCCCTGAGCGGCGACGGGAGCGGGAGCGGGAACGGCGGCGGCGCGCGCGACACGGCCTCCGCGACGGAGGGCTCGGGGCAGGCGGGCGCGCTGCTCGGCCGCATCTCCAAGGCGGCGATGTCCACCGAAGCGGAGACGGTCCGCGAAGACCAGTTCGTCTACACCAGGAGTTCGTTCCGCGAGGCGGACGTGACCAGCGGAAAGGCCGTGACGGATCCGCTGAAGGAGCGGGAGATCTGGCTCCCGCAGCGCTCGGGGCCCCTCAAGAAGCTCGGGCTCGTCCGCCAGGACGGCGAGAGCCTCCCGATCAACCCCGAACTGGGCGAGGAGAACGGCACACCGGCGGGCCTGCACCGGCCCACGTACCGCTGGTTCGCCTCCTTGCCGACGGACCCCGACGCGCTGCTGAAGTACCTCTACGCGAAGACCTCGGAGTCGGACACGCAGGAGCACGACCAGGTGGTCTTCGACGAGATCCGCTCTCTCGTCTCGGGGCAGATCATGCCGCCGGAGAACGCCGCGGCCTTCTTCAAGGCGGCGGCCCGCATCCCCGGCGTCACCAAGGCTCCCGACGCGCGCGACGTCACAGGCCGCAAGGGCACGGGTATCGCCCGCGAGGACACCGAGCACGGGGAGCGTTCGGAGTGGGTCTTCGACGCCGACGACCTCTCCTACCTGGGCGCGCGCACCTATCTGACGAGGGACACCGTCCAGGGCGAGAAGGGCACACTGCTCTACGGCGAGGCGATCCATGACCAGGCCGTGGTCGACACCGAGGGTGCCCGGCCCACGAAGGGGAGCTGAGGCGGGACGGGCGCGGGGCCGGGCCGGGTGCGGCCCGGCCCCGCGCCCGTCGGACAACCGTCAGGCCGGCCGGTACGTGACCGTCGGCGCCGCGTCCCCCGTCCGTCAGCCGTCGGAGCTGCCCGAGAGCCAGGGGCGGATCTGACGGCGGGCGTGGTGCAGGCGGGACTTCACGGTGCCGAGCGGGATGCCGAGCCGGTCGACGATCTCCGCGTAGTCCATCTGGCACAGGTCCCGGTAAACGAGCGGGGCCACCAGGTGGGGGCTGTCGCGGTCCAGCTTCTCCAGCGCCTCCAGGAAGTCCACGCGCGAACCGGCGATGACGCTGGTCGTGCGCGGGTCGGGGGCGCCGCTCTCGTACTCGGGGTGCGAGGCGAGGGGCTGCTCGGCCGAGCGCCGCTTCAGTTCGCGGTACTTCTGGCGCGCGCAGTTGGCGACGACGGTGTGCAGCCAGGTGCTGAAGCGGCTGCGCCCCTCGAAGCGGTGGATGTTGCGCGCGACCTGGAGCAGCACGTCCTGTGCGGCCTCCTCCGCGTCCTCGCGGAACAGGAGGAAACGGCCGCAGCGCCGTACGATCTCGGGGCGGATCGCCCGTAGGAGCTGATCGAGTGCTGCGGAGTCACCGGCGGCGGCACGCGTGGCGAGGGCCTCGGTGTCCTCACCACCGGCACCCTTTCGCGCACCGGTACCCGGACCGGGGGTGCCGGGTATGTCGGTCTTGTCGGGCCTGTCTGGCTCGTTCACGGCGTCTGCTGAGGCGGTGGACACATCAAGGCATCATAAGGGGCATGCCCGCACTTGATCAGATCGGCCGTTACCGAGTGGAGCGACGTCTCGGGGCGGGGGCCTTCGCCGTCGTATGGCTGGCACACGACGACAGACTCCAGGCGCCCGTCGCGATCAAGGTGATGGCCGAGAACTGGGCCTTCCGCATGGATATCCGAGAACGCTTCCTGGACGAGGCACGGCTGTTGCGCAAGGCGACGGCCGGTGGCGTGGTCCAGGTCTTCGACATCGGTGAACTGAGCGACGAGCGCCCCTACTTCGTCATGGAGTACGCCGACCGCGGCACCGTCGAGGACCGCATGATGGCGGGCCCCCTCCCGGTCTCCGAGGCACTGGAGCTGATGGCGCAGGTGGCGCGCGGCGTCCAGGGGCTGCACGAGACGGGGATCGTGCACCGCGATCTGAAGCCGTCGAACGTGCTGCTGGCCGGCGGGGGCACCGCGGGCCGGGAACGCGTCCTGGTCTCCGACCTCGGCCTCGCCAAGAACCTCGCGCAGGCTTCGGGGCTGACGGTGGTGGCGGGTTCCGTCGGCTACATGGCTCCCGAGCAGGCGGAGCCGTACGAGGGCATCGACGGCCGCGCCGACGTCTACAGCCTGGGCGCTGTCCTGTACCACCTGATGACCGGGACGGTACCGGCCTCGCCCGACAAGGTCATGCCGCTGGACCAGTTGCGCGAGGGGCTGCCGCCCGGGGTGGTGCACGCCGTCTCCCGCGCCATGGAGCCCGACCGGAAGAACCGCTGGCCCACCGCGGCGGCGTTCGCGGAGGAGCTGGACGCGCTCGCGGAGCAGGTCGCCGCGGGTGCGGGGGAAGCGCAGTCTCCCGCGCCTCCCGCGTCCCCCGTGCCGACGGGGGAGCCGTCCTCGCTGTGGGGGTGGGGGTCCTCCATAGCGGAGCCGGAGTCGGCCCCGAAGCCGGCACCGCCCGCACCGCCCTCGCCGTCCCCCGTGCCGGAACCCTCCCCCGTACCGGAACCCGCGCCCTCACCGGTTCCCGAGCCCGAGCCCGAGTCCGCGCCCTCACCGGCGCCCGAGTCCGCGCCCTCACCGGCGCCTGAGCGCGCGCCCGCGCCCGCGCCGGAACCGGAGAAGGCGGTCGCCGAGCACCCGCCCGCGAGCCCGTCTCCGGCGCCGTCTCCGCCCCCGCCCCCGCCCGCTGCCCCCTCCCCGTCCGCTTCCCCGTCGCCCCAGTTGTCCCCGTCGTCGTTCTCGTCCTCCGCCGAGGTCCTCTCCTCGCCGGGCTCCGGTTCCGGCTCCGGTTCCGGCGTCAGCACCCGGCGCGGCCGGGCGCGCGGGAAGGCCGTCGTGGTCGGTGTCGTGGCGGCGGCGCTGGTGGCGGCCCTGGGCGTGGCCATCACGCAGAACGACGACGGCCCGGCCCCCGCCAGCACGGTCCAGGTGAGCGACTCCACGAAGCGGGTCAGCGTCGACGTACCGGCCGAGTGGGCGGACGAGGCGGTGGATTCCGGCTGGAGCCCCTCCTCGCTCGGCCTGAGCACGAAGCACGCGCCAGGGCTGCTCGTCGCGGAGGACGTGAGCAGTTGGCCCGACCTCACGGCGGACATCAGCGGCGTCTTCATCGGCACCGGCGGGGTGCGGCAGGCCGAAGGCGCCAAGGCGAGCGCGCTGACGGACAAGGTCGCGGGGATCAAGCACGGCGGCTGCTCGTACGGCGGCAGCCGCGCCTACAGCAGCTCGGCGTGGCGCGGCAGCGTCCGCTCCTGGTCCTCCTGCGACTCCCCGGGGCACTCGCTGCGGGAGATCGGGCTCACCTCGAAGAAGAAGGGCGTACCGCAGGTCTATGTGCAGATCCGCTGCGACGCGGACTGCGCCGAGCGCACGGACGCGGTGCTGCGGAGCCTGAAGGTGAGCGGTTCATGAACCTGAGCGGATCATGAACCCTTTCGCCGGGGCCCACGTGGCGTGTTTGTGTACGCCTGTGGGGGCAGGCGGGGGATACGGGGCGCGTGGCACGCCGCGAGCGGCGGGGCCACCGTGTGAAGGAACGACCAGGAAGTGACGGCAGCACCATGACACAGCACCAGGACATACCGGCCGCGGGGCCGGTTACCGGCACCGCCGGGGGTCCGGTCACCGCGCGCCCGGGTGCGCGTGTCCGGCTCACCGCGGCTGCCGCGGTGGTCCTGGCGGCGGCGGCCCTGCTGTCCGGCTGCGGCGACAAGGTCGCCGGTGCTTCCGGGCCCCACAAGGTGTCGGGTACGGCCGCGCCCGCAGGGGGCGACGCGTCGGACGGCGCGAGCAAGAGCCCCGACGGCAAGGCGTCCAAGAGCGGCAAGCCCAGCTCTGGCCCGTCCTCCGCGAAGGGGGAGAAGGGCTCGGGCGGCGGCTCGGCCGGGGGAGGCGGCGAAACGTCCCCTTCCGCGTCCGAGGGGCAGGGCGGCGCGGTGGGCGGGGCCGTGAGCGGCGGCGGGGGCGGGGCGGGCGGCGCCTGCCTCGCGTCGGACCTGGACGCTTCGGTCGGCCCCAACCACCCGGGCGGGGGCCAGCAGAACTACGCGCTGATCCTCACCAACAAATCAGGCCGCACCTGCACCGTCCACGGCTACCCGGGTGTGGCGTTCGTCGACGGCGCGGGCAAGCAGGTCTCCGTCGACCCGACGCGCGCGCCGGGCCAGCCCTCGACCGTCGAGCTGAGCGCCGGGAACAGCGCCTGGGCGCCGCTCAGCTTCGCCAACGTCCAGATGACCGGCGTCGAGACGGTCACTCCCGCCACGGTCGTCATCACGCCCCCGGACCAGCGGGCGTCCCTGCCCACCCCCTGGAACGGCGACCCCGTGACCAACTCGAACGAGGGCTCGGTCCCCAAGGTGGGCCCCCTCACCGCGGGCACGGGCTCCTGATCCGGGCTGTCGAGGGCCGTTGCCGTTGAGGGCTCCGGGGGATTCGGGGGCTCCGGGGCTACGTCTCGCTGCGGTCGCTGCGGTCGCTGCGGTCGCTGCGGTCGTCGCGGTCGGCGCCGTCGTCGCCGTCGGCGCCCTGGCCCAGCTCGTCCGGCACGACGACGATGCTGACGAGATGGCGGGTGCGGCCGTCGCCGGGGGTGCTCGTGGTGCGTGAGGTGACCGCCTTCTGGATCTCCTCGACCAGCGCCTCGTACTCCTCGCGGGTCAGCCACACCGCGCCCTGCCGGTACATCAGGCCGTCGGATGCGGGCTCGATGCCGTCGCGGGAGAGGTAGCGCTCGAAGTCCGACATCATCGCGCCCGAGAACGCGGTGAACGCCTGCCGGTGGTCGTCCGGCGTCATCGCCGTCCGCGCGTCCTCGTCGACGAGCGCCCCGTCCTGGCGCACCTGATAGCTGCGCTCCACCGTCCCGCGCACCTTCTTCTCGCCCACCACCTCCAGCACGCCCGCCTTGGTGAGCGTGGCGATGTGCCGGTACATCGTCGCCGGAGGGACGTCGGGGAGACGGTCCCGCAACTGCGCGGTCGTCAGCGGCTCGGAGCCGACGAGCGTCTGGAGGATGCGCAGCCGGACGGGGTGGAGAAGAAGATTCGCGTTCGTCATGACGCTTATGGTCTCACGTCTGATAACGTTCTCACTGTTGAGATTGATGAGGGCGGGAAACGAGAGGCGTAAGCGTGCGCAACATCGATATGACGGTCATCGCGGACGACGCGGTGCCCCTGGCGGGAACGCTGACCCTGCCCGCGGGCCCTGGCCCGCACCCGGCGGTCCTGCTGCTGCACGGATCGGGACCGATCGACCGCGAAGGCAACAGCGCCAAGCTCCGCCTTGACCTGGGCGCCCCGATGGCCGCCGCGCTGGCGGCGGAGGGGATCGCCGTACTGCGGTACGACCGGCGCGGCACCGGCGAAACCCCCGGCGACTGGCGTGCGGCCGGAT
Source organism: Streptomyces daliensis (assembly GCF_054782395.1). Lineage (NCBI taxonomy): Bacteria > Bacillati > Actinomycetota > Actinomycetes > Kitasatosporales > Streptomycetaceae > Streptomyces > Streptomyces daliensis. The sequence continues at coordinate 45,221 of NZ_BAAGSO010000008.1, forward strand.
TCACCGGCAACCGCGAGGACGCCGCCGCCGCGGTCCGCGCACTGGCCGCGCACGCCGACATCCGCGCCGACGCGATCGGCGTGGCCGGCCACAGCGAGGGCGCCCTCCACGCCATGGCCCTCGGCGCGCGGCCGGACGTCAGCGCCGTGGTGCTGCTGGCCGGGTTCGCCCGTACCGGCGAGGACGCCTTCCGCTGGCAGATCCGCTCCGTCACACGCGGCCTCCCCGCGCCCGTGCGGCGGCTCGTGCGCGCGCTGGTCGCCCGGCAGCTCGACCGGCTCGAGCACACGACCACGGACGTGACGCGCGTGGCGGGGCTGCTGCCCATGAACGCGCGCTGGATGCGGGAGATGCTGCGCCACGACACCCGCGCCGACCTCGCGGACGTGCGGGCGCCCGTGCTGGCCGTCACGGGGGAGAAGGACCTCCAGGTCGACCCCGCCGACCTGGACGAGATCCGACGGCTGGTGCCCGGCGGGGCCGAGGTCCACCGGATACCCGGCCTCACCCATCTGCTGCGCCGCGACGAGGGGGCGCCCTCGGTGCGCTCCTACCGGCGGCTGCTGCGCGAGCCCGTCGACGCCGACGTGCTGGGGCTGGTCGCCGACTGGCTCGGGCGCCGGCTCGGCGAGACGCCCGGAGGGACGGCGCGGGAAACGGAGCGCACGGCCTCCTCCTGACCGGCCCCGGGCGCCGCCCCGGCCCGCCTCCTCCCCTCCAGCCCTGTGAACCCGGCCCGCCGCCCCAGGGGCGGTGTCGGCCCTGTCTTTGGCATGCCCATGCCCACGCCCATGCCCGCATCCACGCGTCCCCCGAACCCCGTAAAGGACTGACGTCATGAGCGCGACCACCACTCCCGCCCCGGCCCCCGCCCTCGCCCCCACCCGTCGGCGCGGCGGCGGCCTCCCCCTCTTCCTGGCCGTCACCTTCCTCACGAGCTGGACCGCCTGGGCCCTCGCGATGGCGCTGGGCGGGACGGCGATGTCCGCGCCCGCCGTCGCGCCCTACCTGCTCGGCGCCTTCGGGCCGCTGTTCGGCGCGCTCGCGCTCCGTGTCCGACGGGCCCGACGCAAGGAACCCGCGCCGGAACACGCCGTGCGCACCCGTCCGAGGGTGCTGTTCTGGGCGCCGCTGATGCTGGTGCTCACTGTCGCGAGCGTCGCGGGAGGCGCGCTGCTGGCCCGTGCGCTGGGCGGCCCCGACGTGAACCTGTCGGCGGCCGACGGCCTGTTCAGGACGGCGGGCGGCGCCGCGCCGTTCTTCGTCAGCATCCTGGTCTCAGGACCGCTGTCCGAGGAGGCGGGCTGGCGCGGCACGATGCACCCCCGGCTGCGCGCCTCGATGGGCCGCTTCCTGACCAGCCTGCTGGTCGGTGTCGTCTGGGCCGGATGGCACCTGCCGCTGTTCTTCATCGACGGCACCGTCCAGCAGAAGCTGGGTCTCGACACCCTGGGCGGCCTGCTCTTCGCGGTCAGCACCGTCCCGATGGCGCTGCTGACCGGTTACGCCTACGAGCGCGCCGGTGTCTTCGCCGCCGTAGCGGTGCACTTCGCGACCAACGGGAGCATGACGATGCTGGGCGTCGAGGCGCCCCTCGTGCAGGGCGCCATCATCGCGACCCAGACGCTGCTCGCGCTGCTCCTGCTGGCGACCCACCGGCGCCTGGCGCCCCGCGAGTCCGCCGAGCGTCACGACGCCGCCGTCCCGGCGCCCCAGGCCACCCGCACGGGAGCCTGAGCCCCGGCCCCTGGCCGCCCCGCCCTCCCGGGGGCGGGACGGCCGATCGGCGTATAGGGCGCACGGACGTACCGGGTGCACCGCAGCCGGGAAAAAGAGGTTAGGTAAACCTAACTTTCTGTCTATGGTGTGGCGTCATGGATCTCTGGGAGCTGGCAGGCGTCAGCGTCGTGTACGCGCTCGTGTTCGTGGCACTGTTCACCGCGGTCATCGTGGGAACCCTCGTCGTGGCCCGGGACGCCCTGCTGTCTGACTATCCCGCCGCGATACGCGAGCGCTACGGGCGGCAGAGCGAGCGCGGCAAGCGGGCCGCGTCCGTGGCGGGGCTGCTGAACCTGACGCTGTTCGTCGCGGTACCGGTGGCCGGGGTCCTCGATCTGCACGGCCGGACCGGTGAACCCCTGGGCTTCTGGCCGCCGTTCGTCCTCGGCACGGTCTCCTACCTCGTCCTCGTGCTCTTCGACCTGGTGGTCCTGGACTGGTGGCTGTTCTGCACCGTACAGCCCCGGTTCATGGTGCTCCCCGGTACGGAAGGCATGCCCGAGTACCGCGACTTCGCCTTTCACGCCCGCGTCCTCTGCCCCCGGCCCGTGCCATGGCCGCTGCTGGCCGTCCCGGCGTACGGAGTGGCCGTCGGCGCCGTCGCCCTGCTCGCGGAGGCGCTCGCGGGGTGACGGGCGGCACCCGGCGAAAAAATCACCTTCAGGCGCCTGCGGCGGCGCTACGTTGGGCACTTCTGAACGGCGAGGTACGCACATGGAGGGGCGTGACGCGTGTGCCGGAGGGCGAGCGGGTTCAGGTGGTGCAGGCGAGTGAGGCCCATATTCCGCAGATCGTCCAGCTCGCGGAGTCGCGGAGCTTAGGCAGCTCGGCGCAGACCCACGAAGGCAGGGCGGTGGAGGGCGGGTTCCTGGTGTCCGCGTACACCGAGGCCGACTACCGCTCCCGGCTGGCGACCGCCGAATGCTTCTACGTGGCGGTCAAGGGCACGAAGGTGCTCGCGTTCCTGCTCGCCTACAGCTCCGAGCGGATCGGGCAGGACGAGTGGCTGAACCGGCGGATCAGGACGGCACTCGGCCGCTTTCTCGTCATCAAGCAGATCTGTGTGGCGAAGGACGCCGCACGCGGCGGCATCGCCTCGATGCTCTACTACCACGTACTGGAGCGGTGGGAGGAGAGCCCTGTGATCGCGGCGGTGGTCAACAGGCCGCCCAATCTGGCCTCCGCGAGGTTTCACCAGAAAATGGGGTTCCAGGAACTCACACGGCTGACCCCTCCCGACGGAATGCCACGGGTGGTCTGGGTGTGGCGCAAGCCGAGAGAGGCCATGCTGCACGCCCAGTACGCGATCTCCGTCGACCTGTACAAGCACGAGGACAACACCAACTGGCAGAAGCTGAACAACTTCTTCTACATCACCGCGGGCCTCGCGGCCGCCACGGCCTTCTCGCTCGACAACGCGAGCTCGGGCGGGGAGTTGGGGAGGGCCCTTGCCGTCATCATCGCGATCATCGGAATCGGGTCCTCCCTCGCCTTCGCCATCATGCTGGCCTTCGGGCGGAAATACCTGCTGGCGCGCAAGTCGGCGCTGACGGAGCTCGAGGAATTCATGGCCTGGCACGGTGGCCAGAGAATAGTGACCTGGCATTCGGGCGAGCCGGGGAACACCTATCTGAAGGTGTCGCCGACCGGGGCCGTCATGGTGTGCCTCCCCGTTCTGGTGGGGCTGTGCTGGCTGGGCGTCCTCGTCATCCTGATCCGCGGCTGAGGCGCGCCGCGGCCGTCGCACTGCGGCCGTCGCGCTGCGGCTTCGCGCCGCGACAGCCGGTCGCAACAGTCGTCCCACCTGCGCGGTCATCGACATGTCAACGGGATGTGATCACCGCTGCCTAGCGTCAGACGCGTTGGTAGCCAGGCAGGTTCACAACCCAAGGGGGACATCACTCATGTCGAAGACGAGCAAGGTGGGACGGTCTGTTCGCGCCGCGGCAGTGGCGGCGGTGCTGACCGCGGGGACCGCTGTCGCGTTCCCCTCCGCCGCGCAGGCGGCCGACGCGGGGCACTACTACGTCCAGATCGGCGGCACAGGACCCACGGAGGACCGGGACGGCTGCCCCACCACCTCGACCTCCTACGACACCGCGAACAGGGTTTTCGGTCTCGGCTCCTCCGTGGTCAGCGTGTGCTACCCGGCCAGCGCGGGCCCGGTCATCGGTTCCAAGGGCGGGCTCGTCGAGCCCTCCGGACAGGTGCACCCCGAAGCGCTCACCGCGCCGACCTACGACGCCAGCGTGCGCGTCGGCGTCGAGCGGGGGCTCCAGGCGGCGAAGGACACCCACGAGGCCCACCCGGACGCGCAGATCACGATCACCGGCTACTCCCAGGGCGCGCAGGCGGCGGACGAGGTGCTCCAGCAGATCGCGGGCGGCGACACCGGGATTCCGCTCTCGCAGGTCGACGGTGTCCTCTACGCCGACCCGATGCAGCCCGAGACCGGAATCGGGGCGCACCTCCCCAGGGGACTGGGCATCCCCGGGGTGGCCACCTCGCCCGGCGCGGGGCCCGCGGAGTTCAACGGCATCCCGGTCAAGCGGTACTGCATCGTCGGCGACCCGGTGTGCGACCTGAGGTCCCCCGCGAACGCGCCCAACTACTTCACCCTGCACCCGAAGTACCCGGAGTCCGTCATCCCCAAGAACCTCACCCGGACCGGTGAGAGCGGCGTCCAGTGGCTGAACGAGAACGGGGACCCGGTGTAGGACGCCTGACGTAACGGGGGCAGGGGGCGCCCCCCAGGGGGTCACGGGGGAACAGGGGCACGGGGAAACGGGGGAACAGGGGAAACGGGGGAACAGGGGGGACAACGGCCCGGCCGGTCATGCTCCGGCCGGGCCCGGTCCGTCCCGCTCCGGCCGCGACTGCGACCGCTGGTCCCCCAAGTCGTCCAGCACCCGGGAGATCCTCGCCCGGTTGTCGTCGGCGTCGGGGAGTGCGGTGCCGCGTTCGAAGAAGTCGCGGGACCCGGACAGGTCCTCGGCCTCCGCCTCGTTCCAGACCAGCCGGTGCCGTATCGCGATCTCCGGCGCCGAGCCGGCCTCCTCGTCCAGCACCGTGCGCGCCCGGCGGCGGAGTTCGGCGGCGGCGCCCTGGTTGCCCAGGTCCGCCTCGGCCGTGGACAGCCGGTCGAGGACGGCGGAGTACAGGGGGAGGTCCCCGAGGCGTCTGGCCAGGTCCTCGGCCTTCCCGAGGGTGCCGACGGCCTCGGCGGGCCGGCCGAGGTCGAGTTGGAGCCCGCCGAGGCGCAGCAGCGTCTTGCCGTGGAGCCTGGGGCTGCCCGCCTTCTCGGCCAGGGCGATCGCCTTCAGATAGCGGTCGTACGCCTTGTCGTGCTCCCCGAGCTGATGGTGCATGTCACCGGCGCGCGTCATGATCGAACCGGTGAGCCAGTCGTCATGCGTCAACCCGCCCGCGAGACGGAGGACTTCGGCGAAATGCTCCATGGACTCGGCGATCCGCCCCTCCAGATTGGCGAAGGTGCCGAGACCGGCCGAGGCCCTGGCCTGTTCATGCTCGTCACCGGCCCGACGGCTGATGTCCAGCGCCTCCGTGAACCAGTCCCGCGCCTGCTCGTAACGGCCCTGCACCCCGTACAGGATGCCCAGGCCCGAGCGCAGCGCCGAGTCCATCCGGCGGTCGGTGGCCCGACCGAGCAGCGGCAGCAGCGTCTCCAGCGTGGTGCGGCACTCGTGGAAGCGGCCCTGCCGGGTGAGGTAGTCGACGAGGCCCTCGGCGATCCAGCACGCCTCGTCCAGCCTGCCCGCTTCCACCGCCTGGCCGATCACGTCGACGAGTTCACCGCCCGCCTCGTCCAGCCAGGCCGTCGCCTCCTCCCAGTCGGCGAAGGGGCCGTTGCCCTGCGGCCCTGTCGGGCAGGACGAGGTGCCCCAGTCGCTCGCGCACCGCGCGGCGGCCACGTACAGCCGGAACACCCCTTCGCGGGCCGCCGCGGCCTCGCCGGGCTGCGACGCGGCGGCGACGCGACGGGCGTAGACCGCGACCAGATCGTGCAGGCGGTAGCGCTCGGCGGTCACCCGCTGCACCAGGCTCGCGTCGGCCAGGCTCTCCAGCGCGCGCTCGGCCTCGGGAGGCGCCCAGCCGAGCAGCGCCGCCAGCGTCAGCCGGTCCAGCCGTACGGTCGGCGACAGGCCCAGGGCGCGGAACGCGCGCTGCTCGGCGGCCGGAAGCTGCGCGTAGGAGAGCCGGAACGCGGCTTCGACGCTGCGGTCCTCCACCGCCAGTTCGTCGAGGCGGCGCTCGTCGTCCGTCAGCCGCGCCACCAGGGACTCCACCGCCCACGACGGGCGGTCCTGTATCCGCGCCCCGACGATGCGCAGCGCGAGCGGGAGCCGTCCGCACAGCGTGGCGAGTTCGCGCACGGCCACCCGCGCACGGTCGGCCCGCTCGCCGCGGTCGGCCTGATCGTCGCGGTCGCCGTCGCCGTCACCCCCGTTCTCCTCGCGGCCGACGATGCGGGTCAGCAGCCCCGTCGCCTCGTCGATGCCGAGCGGGGACAGCGAGACCCTGCGGTCCGCGTCGAGGCCCGTCAGCCGCCGACGGCTCGTCACCAGCACCAGGGAGCCGCGTCCGGCGGGGAGCAGGGGGCGCACCTGCTCGGCGCGCGCAGCGTCGTCGAGCACGAGGAGCAGCCGGAGGGAGGCGGTCGCGGCGCGCCACGACGCGGCCAGCTCGTCCAGGTCCTCGGAGTCCTCCCCCTCCCCCGCGCCAACGGAGCGCAGCAACCGGCGCAGTACGCGCTGCCGCCCCGCCGTCTCGCGGTCGGCACGGTGCCCGTGCAGCTCCACGAACAGGCAACCGTCGGGGTACCGGTCCCGCAGGGCGCTCGCCGCGCGCACCACCAGCGCTGTCTTCCCGACCCCGGCCATGCCGTCCACAGCGCGGACGGTGACCTCGCGTGCGTCGGTGGGCGCGACGAGAAGCTGGTGCTGCCGGTCCCGGCCCGTGAAGTTGCCCGTCTCGACGGGCAGTTCGAGCCGGGCCTGCGGCGTGCGGCGGGCGTGGTCGGGCCGCCGGGGTCCGGCAGACGGGTCCGGCGGGGACGTCGCGTGCTGCGGAGCCCGCGCTTGCGGTACGGGGTTGCCGCTGCTGCGGTTGCCGTTGGGTCTGCTGGGTCCGTTGGGCCTGCTGGGCCTGCTGGGTCCGTTGGGTCTGTCGGGCCCGCCGAGTAAGGAGGCGTCGTCGCCACGGAGAACCGCCGCGTGCACCCGCCGCAGTTCGGCGCCGGGCTCCACGCCTTGCTCGTCCACCAGCCGACGGCGCACGGCGGCGTACACGTCCAGCGCGTCGGCCTGCCGGTTGGCGGCGTGCAGGGCACGCATGAGCAGGGTGGCCAGCGCCTCGTTGTAGGGGTGGGCCGTCGTCAGGGAGAACAGCTCCGCGACGGCCTCTGCGTGCCGTCCGGAACGGAGCTGGCAGTCCACCTTGTCCTGCACCGACAAGAGTCGCTGCTCCGCCAGCCGCAGCCGCTCCCCTTCCGCGAAGGGGCCGGGGATCCCGGCCAGTGGCTCGCCGTAGAACAGCCCCAGCGCGCGGGACCACGCGTCGACGGCGGCGTCCAGGTCCCCGGAGTCCCGCGCCGCACGCCCCTCGGCGGCGGTCTCCTCCCACCGCGCCACGTCCACCCGCGCGCTGCTCGGCGCGAAGCGGTAGCCGCCCCGAACGGTGCCGATCACGGACCGGGCCGCGCCCTCCCCTGCCGGGACATCCCCGTGGGCGTCCAGGCGACGCCGTATCCGGTGCACATAGACGGGGATCACCCTGTTGCCCGTGCCGGGGGGCTCCATGCCCCAGACCCCGTCGAGCAGTTGCTGCCGACTGACGGTCCTGCCCGGCCGGAGCAGCAGGGCGACCAGGAGCGCCTGCTCACGCACCGGCCCCAGCTCCAGGTCCACGTCCCCGCGCCGGGCTTGGGGAGGCCCGAGCAGAGTGAAGCGAAGTTGCTGATTTGCTTCCGTGGACAAATCGCGCGGAATCGGCACTCAGCGAGCCTACCCACCCCTCAACCACCCTGCGGCGACCCCCACAAGACCTGCGCTCATCGCGTACGCCGACACCACACTGCCACTGCAAAACAATCAAACCCGGACCCCCGCCTGCTGGCGACGAAGCCGCCTTCCGGGCCACACAACGGCCACGCGACCGGTAACGCCCCCACACAACAAACAACCCCCAGGTCCCTGACCTGGGGGTTCGTCTCTGAGCGGGCGACGGGAATCGAACCCGCGCTCTGAGCTTGGGAAGCTCATGTTCTACCATTAAACTACGCCCGCGAGGAGCCGCAGAGTGACCGGCTCATCAGCGGATACTGTACCCCATCCCGGACCCCGGCCGCACAGCGCGAGGGGTCTTTTTGCTGTTCCCCGGGAGGGGAACGGGGCACGGGGTGGGGGAGTTGAGGCGTACGGTTGGGGAGCGGAGTGCCGCTGGTGGTCGCGCCCGCTTCATCCCCTAACGTGGCTTTTGTCGTCCACGTACATGGGGAGAGGGAAGCGATGGAGTCCACCGTCGTTCGGTGTGCCGAAGGGCACGTGTTCAGCACCTCGACGTTCCCGATGCAGAATCTCGGCTCCGGCCGGATCGGACCGGGCAGGCTGCTGCGCTGCCCGCGATGCGCGCGGCTGCGGCACGCGGTGCCCGTAGGCGAGCAGAAGCGCTAGGCCCGGTTACGGGCTGGGCCCGGCTATGGGCGAAGAGCAAGGCAAGCACAAGCGCGAGAGAGCAAGGGCAAGGCCCGGACCCGGTCAGGGGCCGGGCGAAGGGCAGCGAGCAGCGAGACAGTAGGCAGTGAGACGCGGGGCCGGTCCGATTGGGCCGGCCCCGCGTCGTGCGCGTAGTCTCGGTCCGTGCTTCTCTCAGACAAGGACATCCGGACCGAGATCGACGCAGGCCGGGTGCGGATCGACCCGTACGATCCGTCGATGGTGCAGCCGTCCAGCATCGATGTCCGGCTCGACCGTTTCTTCCGGGTGTTCGAGAATCACCGCTACCCCCACATCGACCCCGCCGTCGAGCAGGCCGACCTGACGCGGCTGATCGAGGCCGAGGGGGACGACCCGTTCATCCTTCACCCCGGCGAGTTCGTGCTGGCCTCCACCTACGAGGTGGTCTCGCTGCCGGACGACATCGCCTCGCGCCTGGAGGGCAAGAGCTCGCTCGGACGGCTGGGGCTGCTGACGCACTCGACGGCCGGCTTCATCGACCCCGGGTTCTCGGGCCATGTGACGCTGGAGCTGTCGAACGTCGCGACGCTCCCCATAAAGCTGTGGCCGGGCATGAAGATCGGTCAGCTGTGCATGTTCCGGCTGACGTCCCCGTCCGAGTTCCCGTACGGGTCCGCCCGCTACGGCTCCCGTTATCAGGGCCAGCGCGGGCCCACGCCGTCGCGCTCGTTCCTGAACTTCCATCGCACCCAGGTCTGAGGGAGACCCGGGAAGGTCTGAGATCTGAGAGAGGCAAGCAAGACACGTGAGTGACGAGCGCGAGAACCTGACGTATTCGCTGTTCGGGCAGGCCATCCGCGAGCTGGCGCAGACCGTCGCCGACGACGGGTACGAGCCGGACATCATCCTGTCCATCGCGCGCGGCGGGCTCTTCGTCGCCGGTGGCCTCGGCTACGCCCTGGACGTGAAGAACCTCCACGTCATGAACGTCGAGTTCTACACCGGGGTCGGCGAGACGCTCGACCTGCCCGTGATGCTGCCGCCGGTGCCGAACGTCGTGGACCTGAGCGCCAAGAAGGTGCTCATCGCGGACGACGTCGCCGACACCGGCAAGACGCTGAAGCTGGTGCAGGACTTCTGCGCCGAGCACGTCGCGGACACGCGCAGCGCGGTGATCTATGAGAAGTCGCACTCCCTGGTGAAGTGCGAGTACGTGTGGAAGCGGACCGATCAGTGGATCAACTTCCCCTGGTCCGTCGAGCCGCCCGTCGTACGGCGCGAGGGTCAAGTCCTCGACGCCTGACGTTCCCGGGCCCCCTCCCCTCCCTGGCCGGGTACGGGCGGCGCGCGGCGGATGGCCTGCGCGCGCCCTTCCCTTCTGCGATACCTGCGGGTAAGAACCGCGGGTAACGGATGAGGCCAGCCGGAGGGAGACCACCTCATGGCACGTGCGAGACCTGCGAGACCCGCGAAAACCGCGCGACCCACGAAATCCGCGAAATCCACGAGATCCGCGAGGCCCGCGAGATCCGTCGCAGCCACGATCGCGGCGGTGACGGCGCTGGCATTGGCGTACGGCGGCGGGACCCTGGTGAACCCGCCAGACGCCACCGCGGCAGGGGGAACGGCGGCGGCGGACGCCGCCACACCCCTGTCACCTGAGCTGGAGAAGATCAGGGCGGCCGAGGCCGCGAAGCTGTACGGAGATCCCGCGCAGCGCCCCATGGAAGAGCGCCAGTCCTCCCTCATCTCGCTGGGCGACAGCGAGATCTCGGGCGAGGGCGTCGGCACCTACGAACCGGGCACGAACGGGCCCGACAACTGGTGCCACCGTTCGCCCGACGCGGCCGTGCACCGCACCGGGATCGCCGCGGACGTGACGTACAACGTCGCCTGCTCGGGCGCGAGCACGGCGAACATCCGCATCGGCGGGACCAAGCAGTACGCGGACGAGCTGGTGCAGAGCGACAGCCTGGCCATCGCCGCGCGCAACACCAGGCTGAAGCAGATCACCCTGGTCGCGGGCGCCAACGACGACCTCCAGTTCGGGCCCGTGATGACGGACTGCGTCACGCGCTGGTTCCTGCTCCAGGGACCGTGCCAGCCGAAGTACGCGCCGGGCTGGCAGGCGCGGGTCGACGGACTCGTGCCGAAGGTCGAGCAGACCGTGAACGACCTCAAGACCGTGATGCGGGACGCGGGTTACGCCGACGGCGACTACCAGCTCGTCGTCATGGGCTACCCCAGCCCCATCGGGCCCGACATCGAGGACAACCCGCGGTACCCCGGCAAGCTGCCGGGCGGCTGCACCGGCTACACCAGCGACTCCGCCTGGGGCCGCAACGAGGCCGTGCCCGCCTTCGAGAAGGGCATGCGCACGGTCGCGCAGCGCACGGGCGCGACGTACCTGGACGCCTCGCGGCTCTTCCACGGCCACGAGGTCTGCATGGACGACACCAGGGCGCGGGGTCTGTACGTCGATCTGACGAACCCGTTCCCGCCGGACTCCAACTCCGTACGCCAGTCCTTCCACCCCAACGCGCGCGGGCACGGCGCCTTCGCCGAGTGCCTGACCCGCATCTACGAGGCGGGGACGGCGAACGGCGTGCGCGAGGCGTCCTGCGCCGACCCGGCGGGCTCGGGGCAGCCGAAGCTGTACGAGGTCGCCTGGGACGACGTCTTCACGTCGCTGCGCAACGCGGGCACCGGAAGCTGTCTGGACGTGCGCGGCAGTTCCACGCGCAACGGCACGGCCGTCGGCGGCTGGGACTGCACCGCTTCGCAGCGCAACCAGGGCTGGTGGCGGGACTCCGCTACGGGGACCGTGCACACCGAGCTGACCCAGGACCGGTGCCTGGACGTGCCCGGATCGCGCTACGAGCCGGGCGTCGAGCTGGTGCTGTGGAACTGCTCGGCTGACGGCAACCAGCGGTTCACGCGGCAGGGCGACACCCTCCGGCCCACCGCGGCGCAGAACCTGTGCCTGACCCTTACAGGTGCGCGTGAGGAGGTGCGGCTGGAGAGCTGCGACGGCTCCGCCGGGCAGCGGTTCACCCAGGGGTGAACCGGTCAGGGGCGAACCCGCGCCCGACCCTGACAACACGGCGCCCGTGACGCGGCGCCCGTAACTCAGCGCCCGTGACACACGTGGGCCCCGCCGGAGCGTCGACACTGACTCTGTCGGGGATCTTGGCGGTCCGCTCAGTCTCTGGCGGACCGCCAGGACCTCGGCCGGGTGATTCCGTGCTGGTCCAGGTAGTTCTGGAAGGCGGTCGGCGGCCGGGGCGGGGGTGCTTCTCCGGTCGGCGGCCGTCGGCTGAGGCGTTCGATGTTTGCGGCGATGGCTGTGAATACGTGCTGTAAGTGGGCTTTGTGCTGTCCCCGGTAGCGGCAGTGGCGCATGCCGTGTCCGTGGGCGAGTTCGTTGACGGTGCCTTCCACTCCGGAGCGGACCGCGTAGCGGGTCTGCCATTGGGGTGTCTGCTGCTCGGCGCGGACGCGGAGTTGCAGGTCACGGAGTTCTCGCGGGGGGAAACCCACGCTCCGGGCTCTGTCGGCGGTGGTCGTGCAGCGGCTGCGGGCCGGGCAGGGACGGCACTGGCTCTTGGTGAACCGCGCGATGATCAGCGGTGCTGCGGTGGGTGAGGAGGTCGGGTAGGGGCCGTGCCATCCCGCGCTGGTCTCGCCCTGCGGGCAGGTGACCTGGCGGCGGTCGAAGTCGATGTGGAAGTCGTCGCGGCCGAAGCCGTTGTTCCTGCGGTTTTGGCGGGTGGTGTTGACCGGCAGTGGTCCGGTGACCGTGACCTGGTGTTCGCGGGCTGCCTGTTCCAGGTGGACCAGGGAGGTGTAGCCGCCGTCGACCAGGTGCTCGGCGGGCAGCAGCCCGCGATGCTTGAGCCGGGTGTGAATGCCGGGCAGGGCCTTCGCGTCGTAGCCGGTGGCGTCGGTGGTGGCCACATCGGTGATCACGTTGACGCCATCGGGATCGCAGGTCTCGGTGAGGTGTGCAATGAACCCTTTCCACCGGGTGTCGCCGCGGCGCGCGTAGCGGGCGCTGACGTCGTAGGGCGAGACGACCGCGGCGGCCGGGGGAGGCAGCCCGCCGTCCTCGGCGGTGCGCCAGTGCAGGCGGCCGGCCCCGTCGCGGTAGTAGTTCTGCACCATGATCTGCCGCAATGCCTGGATCCGGGGACCGGACAGGTGGTCCGCCCCGTGCTCCCCGACGTGTTCCAGCAGCCGCACGGCGTCGCCGCCGGTGGCCAGGATCCTGGTCTTGGGACGGGTGGGGTTCTTGCCCAGACGGACCGGGCGGCCGTAGCGGCGCCCCCACTCCTCGTCGACCAGGCTGTCCAGCAGGTGCGGAGCAGTACCGGCCAGCTCTTCCAGAGCGGCGCGGACGGCCTCGGTGACCAGTTCCAGCCGGGTCAGGTCACGCACCGCGGCCAGGACGTGGGTGGAGTCCGTGCGCTGGGTGGTGCGCTCGCGGACGAGACCGGCCTCCTTCAGGCGCGCGAGCGCGAGGTCGAGGAGGCGGTCGGCCCGGTCGTCCTCGGTGAGACGGTCGCGGAAGTCGGACAGCACGCTGTGGTGGAAGCCGGGATCGTCCAGCTCCATGGCCAGCGCGTACTTGAAATCGATGCGGCAGCGAACCGCTTCGGCCGCCTGCCGGTCCGACAGGCCGAGCAGGAACTGCAGCACACAGACGGTGGCCAGCTGGGCGGGCGAGAGCCCTGGGCGGCCGTCGCGCGGGTACCAGTCGGCGAAGTCCTCGTCACGCCACAGCCCGCCCAGGCGGTCTCTCACCCACATCGCCGTTGTACCGCCCGGATTACTCGCCCGCGCCATCTGCACGGTCAGAAAAGGGACTTGCTCACCAGAACGGGCGTGGAGCGACAACGGGCACCTCGACAACTGCATCGGTCCTTGAACAGAGCCGAGCATGCCCGTTGATCATGCTCCACCGTCGGGGATCCTCAAGATCCCCGACAGAGTCAGTGTCGAGCGTCCGGCGGGGCCCACGCACGCTTGCTCGTGACCGGCAGCGACGGCGGCAGCCAGGAGCCAGGTGCTACAGCGTGCCGAGCTTCATCAGCACCAGCAGCGCGATGAGCTGGATCGCGGAGGCGCCCAGTGCCTTGGGCCAGGGCAGGTCGTGCGAGCGGCTGACCATGGAGGTGAAGAGCGCGCCCGCGATGACCCAGGTCACCCAGCCCAGCACCTGCACGAGCGGCGCGGTGCCGCCCAGGAAGAGGGCGAAGAGGAGGCGGGGCGCGTCCGTCAGCGACATGATCAGCATCGAGAGACCTGCGGTCGGCGCCCAGGCGCCGTCACCGCCGAACTGCCGCGCCAGCGTGTGCGTCACCGCGCCCAGGATCAGGCCGACGAGCACGACCGCGACGGCGGTGGTGAGCACGTACGGGATGGCGCTGGACAGCGTCGCGTTGATGACCTCCTCGCGGGCCTGGTCGAGGCCGAAGATCGCGAGCAGGCCGTAGAGGAACGTGACGATGAGCGCCGGGCCCCAGACGGGGTAGTCGCGCATCTGGTAGAAGGTCGCGTTCGGGCGCGTCACGATGCCGCGCAGCAGGTCCTTCCAGTGCAGCCGCGGACCGGGGGGCGGTCCCGGGGGGCCGCCCGCGTCGTAGCTCCCGCCGTCGCCGTACCCGCCGTCACCACCGCCCTGACCGTACGGGTCGTGGATGCTGAACGCCTGGGTGTGGCCCGGGTTGTTGGCGTACGGGTCCTGCGCCGGGCCCTGTCCATGGCCCTGCGGGCTCCCGTAGCCGGGCCCGTGGCCCTGCGGCGCCTGACCGTGTCCGTGTCCGTTCCCCTGGCCGTAGCCGCCCGCCGCGCGCGGGTCGCCGAGGTACTCGGGCTCGTCCGGTCCGCCGTGTCGGCCCTGCCCGCCGCCCGCCTGGGGCCACGCGCCCTGCGCGCCGTACGGGGGCTGCTGCGGTGCCCGCTGTCCGTACGCGCTCGGCGCGCCGCCCGGCGCCTGCTGCGGGGGGTACTGCCCATGCTGTTGCGCGCTCCGGGTGTCCCGGCCGCGTCCCATCCTGAAACCAGCCACGTCATCGAACGTACCTTGTCCGGTGGGCCACGACGCGGGCCCGAAGGGCGTCGGCGCCGCATTGTGGCCGTTCCGGTACAACCCGTAGGGCCCAGTCCCTAGGGGCCCTACGGGTGTCCACGCGATCTTCACGTCACCTCCCGACGTCACCTCCCGACGCGGCCCCCGTCACGCCCCGCGCTCGTCAGCTCGGCTCCCACAGCGGGGCGTAGGCCGGGCCGGCGAAGGAGGCGCCGAAGCGCGCGGTCGTGGCCGGGGCGCCGAGGGCGCCGGGGCCGAAGGAGCGCGAGCCCGTCGCGGTCAGCCCGCCGGAGGCGCCGCGCAGGGACCAGACGGCGCCGTTCCCGCCGTTCTCGCCCGGCGCCGAGACGGCGAGACCGGCCTTGCCGTCGCCGCTGGAGTCGAGCAGCCGGACGGCGCCGCCGAAGCGGTCACCGGCCTCGGCGACACCGCCGACGCCCGCGGTGTCCTGGTGGAACGCCTGCGCGCCCGTGCCCGTCAGCCCGCCCCTGGCGCCCCTCAGCAGGACGGCCGAGCCCGCCGCCTTCTTGGGGCCGATCGCCTCGAAGGGCACACCGGCCGCGAGGTCGTCGTACCCGTCGCCGTTCACGTCGGCCGCCGAGAGCGTCGCGCCGAACTGGTCGCCCTCCTCGCTCGTGCCGGGGACGCCCGCCGTGGCCTGGGTGAAGGCGGCGGTGCGGGTGCCGGGGCCCGAGGCGGTGCCGTGGACGACCTTCACGGTGCCGGAGTCGTAGGGCAGGTTCTCGACGACGCCGCCGGGGACCGCGCGGTAGGCGAAGTCGCCGAAGCCGTCCTTGTCGAAGTCGCCGACGGCGCCCGTCGCGGCGGAGGGGAGCAGGGCGCCGCGCGCGGTGAGGCCGTCCTCGCCGCCCGCGAAGAACCGGGTGCCGCGGCCCATCTCCTCGAACGACTGGAGCACGAAGAGGTCGTCGGCGCCGTCCCCCGTGACGTCGCCAGCTGCCAGGCTCTGGACGTAGCTGTCACCCGTGGTCAGCTCCACGGGGCTCTCGGAGGCGGGCGCGCCCGCGCGGGTGAAGGGGCCCCGGAGGACGCTGTAGCCGCGCGCCTCGCCGCGGAACATCAGCAGGTCCTGCGCGCCGTCGCCGTCGAAGTCGCCGCCGGTCAGGTCGTCGCCCACCCCGTACGTCTCGTCCTCGCCCGGGTCGACGACCACTGAGCCCTGCCCCGACAGCCCGCTCCGCGCGCCCCACAGCACCGTCACGCTGCCGCTGCCCGCCGGGTTCGCGCGGCTCTCGCCCGGGCTGCTGACGGCGAGGTCGGTCAGCCCGTCCCCGTCGAGGTCGCGGGCCACGAGGCGGTGGCCGAACAGGTCGCCCCGCTCGGCCGTGCCGGGGACGCCCGGGCTGTGCTGGCCGAGGACGGTGCGGGTGGCGGGGTCCAGCCCTGTGGGCGAGCCGTAGACGACGGCTACGTAGCCGGAGGAGGAGTCCTGGCCGTACGTGCCGGGGGCGCCGATGGCCAGGTCCTGGTAGCCGTCGCCGTTGAAGTCCTCGCGCACCTGCTGCGGCGCGTGCTGTGCTGCCTGCCGCGCCGCCTGGGCGTCCGGCGCCGCCGCGCCCGCCGTCAGGGTGAGGCCGCCGGTCAGCGCGGCGGCCAGTCCGACCGCCGCCGCATTCCGTCTACGGGCCCGTGTACGTGTACGTGTGCGCATGGGAGTCCCCCTCCGTTGGTCGCCGGGCCGCACGGGACGTCGGCCTGGTCGTGCGTCGGTCCGGACAGGTGCGTCAGTCCGGCAGTACGGAGCCGAACTGCCGGCCCGCGAAGCCGAGTCCGAAGCGCGGGGCGCTGAAAGAGGTGGCCTGCTGCGTGGTCAGGCCGCCGGAGGCGCCCCGCAGCACCCAGACGCCGCCGTCCTCGTCGCTGCCCTCCACCACGTCCTCGCCCCGCGCGCTGACGGCGAGATCGGCCCTGCCGTCGCCGCTGACGTCGGACAGGTGCACGGCGGAACCGAAGTAGTCGTACTCCTCCGGGACGCCGGGCACGCCGGACGTGGCCTGGTGGAACGACTGGTTCCCGCTCGTGGCCAGGCCCTTCGCGCTCCCCTTGAGGAGGACGGCGGCGCCCGTGCTGGTCACCCCGTCCACGTTCTCCCGCTCGACGCCGACGGCGAGGTCCGCGTAGCCGTCGCCGGTCACGTCCCCGACCGAGACCGAGGCGCCGAACCAGTCGTTCGGCTCGTCGGCGCCGGGCACCCCGGGGCTGTCCTGGCCGATCGTGACGGGCTCGCGCGCCGTGCCGGGGCCGCCCGGGGCGCCGTAGCGGATGGTGACGGTGCCGCCGGCGCCGTCGAACCTGTCGCCCGTGACCAGGTCGTCGATGCCGTCGCCGTCGATGTCGCCCGTCGCGGCTGCTGTACGGGTACCGGTGCCGATGCCGTCCCGCTCGATCAGATCGCTGTCGAAGGCGAGTCCGGCGGCGCCGCAGGTGAAGTAGCCGGTCCAGTCAGGGCCGTAGTCCGACTCCCAGCCGTACGCGACGAGCCCCGCGCTCCCAGAGCCGGTGACATCGGCCGCCACCACGTCCTGGGCGCGTGCGTCGCGGCCGTTCCAGCCGCCCTCGGCGGGTATCGGCGCGTTGTCGTCGTTGTCCTCGCGGCCGAAGCCGTCGGGCACGTACCAGGCGTTGGCCCGGCTGACGACGGCGATGTTGAGCCCGGCGTCGCCGTCGAGATCGGCCACCGCGACACCCTCGCCGAAGTCCTGGTCGTACGCGCGGGGGCTGGTGACCGGCGTGCCGCCGTACGCCAGCCCCTTCGGGCCGCCCCACAGCACGGTGACCATGCCGCCCCTGCCGTCGGCCAGCCGCTCGCCGGGTGCGCCGACGACGAGATCGGCGTAGCCGTCGCCGTCCACGTCGCCGCTCGCCGTCGACTCGCCGAACTCGTCGCCGCTCTCGCCCGCGCCTGGCACGGACGGCGAGTCCTGGCCGAGGGTGACGGAGCGGGCAGGGGAGACGCCGGAGGCCGAGCCGTAGGTGACGGTGACGGCGCCGCCCGTGAACTGGCCCGGGGCCTCGGCCTTCGGGGTGCCGACGACGAGATCGCCGTAGCCGTCGCCGTTGAAGTCGGCGTCGGAACCGGCGCGGGCGGTCGCGGCTTCGGTCGCGGCTTCGGTCGCGGCAGCGGCACCGGCAGCGGTGGCGGTGACGGTGCGGGGCGCCGAGTGGGCCGACGGCGCGGTCACGGCGGTGAGGCCGCCCGCCACGAGGACGACGACGGCCGCCGGACCGAGGGCTGACACGCGTGGACGCAAGGGGACTCCAGGTTCCGTGGGCAGCGGCGCCCTGTGGCCGCTGGTACACGGGTTCGACCCGTCAGGTCCACGGAAGGTTGCGTCCACGTCCCGGGCACATCGCGCCCGCCCGCTCACGCGTCAGCCGGACCCGCCCGTCACACGGGCCCCGTCACACGCGCCCCGTCACACGCGCCCCGTCACGCCGTCACGCCCGCCCCGTCACGCCCGTACGTGCGCGCCGCCGTTCCTGGAGCCGCCGGGACCGTCGGAGCCGGGGAGCCGGACGACGAGGGTGACCAGGGCGCCGGAACCGTCGCCCGGTTCGACCGTCAGGCGGTCGGTGACCAGCCGCGCGAGCCACAGCCCGCGCCCCGAGGGCGCCCCGGCGACGCCGGGGGCCAGTTCGGGGATCACGTCCTCGGAGAAGCCGGGACCCGAGTCCTCGACCGTGCACTCCAGCTCGGAGCCGAGCTGACGCAGCACCAGCCTGCCCTGGCCCCCCGCGTGTTCGACGGCGTTCGTGGCGACGGCGTCCACCGCGACCACGAACTCCCCCCTGCGCGGCTCGCCCAGACCCGCCCACGCCGCGCACTCCTCCACCTCGATGCGGAGCCTGGGCAGGTCCCGTGACGTGAAGTGCAGTCGGCAGAGGCGTTCGTTCGTCAGCATGTCGGCCCCTTCTCCACCGCGAGTGTCAGGGAGCTGATGGAGTCGGCACCGAGTCTGCGGAGCGTACGGGCCTGGAAGGGGGTGCAGTTCACTGTCACGTCTATGCCACCCGCCCCTCCGGGCACTGCGCCGCCTGTGCCGTCCGTGCCGCTTGTGCCGTCCGCGCCACCTGGGGTGACCGTACCGCCCGACCGGCCTCCGCCAGCGCCGTACGCGCCGCTCGGCAGGCGGACCCGTGCGTGCCCCGCCTCCGCGCTCAGCCGTAAGAGGTCGGCCGCGCAGCCGACGCCCAGGAAGTGCAGCGAGGTGAGATCGACGTGCAGCCCTGCGCCCGGACTCGGGCCCGACGCGAGCGCGGAGAGTGCCGCGCGCAGCGCGCCGGAGAACTCGGCGCCCGTGGACACGTCCGCCTCGCCCACCAGCCGCACCGAGGGCATCCCGGGCCCCTGGCCGGTGCCGTCAGGCCCTGGCGGCGCGGAGCTGTGGATGACGCGCAGCGAGCCGAGGCGGTCGAGCAGGGTGGTGGGGTGCGCGTCGAGCATCGCGTCCAGCACGTCCGTGCTGAACCAGCGCCCGTCGTAGGCGCAGATCTCGCTGTACGGACGGCCGCCGTCGAAGAGGTGCGTCGCGCTGCGTTCCCTTCGCATCACGTCCTGGACGTCCGTGCCGAGGTCGGCGACCCAGGCCATGTCGATGTACGCGCGCATCGCCGGATAGCCCTGCCGGACCGCGAGATCGGCCTCCTCGATGAGGCGCTGCCACTGGCGCGCCGCCGTGAAGGCGGTGTCCGGTTCGATCAGCGCCCGCATGCTGCTGAGGACGAGCTGACCGCCCGCCCAGGCGTTGACGACGGCGGGCGTACGGGATTCGAGGCGGCCCAGCAGTTCGTCGCCGGTCACTTCGGGCGACATGAAGACGAGGACCTTCTCGCCCTCGATCAGGCCCTGGCGCACGAACGCGCTGATGACCCCCCATTGGTCCGCTTCACTCTCGTACGCCGTGAACGCGTGATCGCCGGGGCGCATCCGCTGCACGGGGATGAGGCGGTCGCCGTAATCCGCCGCACCGACTTCCGACACCTCGTGTCGCCTCCTCTGACGCTGCTGACCTGGAGGCTAGAGGGCATGCCGGGGATTGGGTATCCCCCGTCGAGGGTTGGCTCTATGTGTGATGACAACTGACCAAATACGAACGGAGCTTGCCGTTCCACGGCAAGCTCCGCCCATACACGCCGATTACTGACGACAAGGGTACGGACCTGCGTCCTTACCCCCGCCGCAGCGGCTGCTCCGCCGCTACTTCGCGGGTTCCGGTTCCGGTGCCTCCTCGGACTCCGGTTCGCCCGCCGGGTCGGCCGGGGGCTTGACGGAGTCCAGCAGGAGCTGGGCCACGTCCACGACCTGGAGTTCCTCCTTGGCCTTCCCATCGTTCTTCTTGCCGTTGACCGAGTCGGTCAGCATGACCAGGCAGAACGGGCAGGCCGTCGAGACGATGTCCGGGTTGAGGGAGAGCGCCTCGTCCACGCGCTCGTTGTTGATGCGCTTGCCGATGCGCTCTTCCATCCACATCCGGGCGCCGCCCGCGCCACAGCAGAAGCCGCGCTCCTTGTGGCGGTGCATCTCCTCGTTCCGCAGCCCGGGCACGCGGCCGATGATCTCGCGCGGCGGCGTGTAGACCTTGTTGTGACGGCCCAGGTAGCACGGGTCGTGGTAGGTGATCAGGCCCTCCACCGGGGTGACCGGCACCAGCTTGCCCTCGTCGATGAGGTGCTGGAGGAGCTGGGTGTGGTGGATGACCTCGTAGTGGCCGCCGAGCTGCGGGTACTCGTTGGCGAGGGTGTTGAAGCAGTGCGGGCAGGTCGCGACGATCTTCTTCTTCGACTGCTCGACCGTCACCCCCTCGTCCTCATCCTCACCGAAGGCGGCGTTCAGCGTGGCGACGTTCTCCTCGCCGAGCTGCTGGAAGAGGAACTCGTTGCCCAGGCGGCGGGCCGAGTCACCGGTGCACTTCTCGTCGCCGCCCATGATCGCGAACTTGACGCCCGCGATGTGCAGCAGCTCGGCGAACGCCTTGGTGGTCTTCTTGGCCCGGTCCTCCAGGGCGCCCGCGCAGCCGACCCAGTAGAGGTACTCGACCTCGGTGAGGTCCTCGACCGTCTTGCCGACGATCGGCACCTCGAAGTCGACCTCCTTGGTCCACTCCAGGCGCTGCTTCTTGGCCAGGCCCCAGGGGTTGCCCTTCTTCTCCAGGTTCTTGAGCATCGTCCCGGCCTCGCTCGGGAACGCGCTCTCGATCATCACCTGGTAGCGGCGCATGTCGACGATGTGGTCGACGTGCTCGATGTCCACGGGGCACTGCTCCACGCACGCGCCGCAGGTGGTGCAGGACCACAGCACGTCGGGGTCGATGACCCCGTTCTCCTCCGCGGTGCCGATCAGCGGGCGCTCGGCCTCGTCCAGCGCGGACTGCGGCACGTCCCTGAGCTGCTCCTCCGTGGCCTTCTCCTCGCCCTCCATGGTCTTGCCGCCGCCGGCCAGCAGGTAGGGGGCCTTGGCGTGCGCGTGGTCGCGCAGCGACATGATCAGCAGCTTGGGCGAGAGCGGCTTCCCGGTGTTCCAGGCGGGGCACTGCGACTGGCAGCGCCCGCACTCGGTGCACGTCGAGAAGTCGAGGATGCCCTTCCAGGAGAAGTGCTCGACCTGGGAGGCACCGAAGGTGACCTCCTCCTCGTTGTCGTCGTCGAGCGCGGTCTCGAAGTCGATCTCCTTGCCGCCCGAGACCATCGGCTTCAGCTCACCGAGGGCTGTGCCGCCCTTGGCGTCGCGCTTGAACCAGATGTTGGGGAAGGCGAGGAACCGGTGCCAGGCGACACCCATGTTGGTGTTCAGGCTGACGGTGATCATCCAGATCATCGTGGTGCCCAGCTTCACCATCGCCCAGAAGTAGACGAGGGTCTGGAGCGTCCCGGTGTCCAGGCCGTCGTAGGCGGCGACCAGCGGGTACGAGACGAAGTAGGCCGGGTCGTAGCCGTCGACGTGGTGCAGCGCGCCCTCCAGGCCGCGGAGCATCACGATGGCGAGGCCGATGATGAAGATGACGTACTCGACGAAGTACGCCTGCCACGCCTTCGATCCGGCGAACCGGGACTTGCGGCCCGCGCGGGAGGGCAGGTTCAGCAGCCGGATCACCATCAGGACGGCGATGCCCACCGTCGTCGCGGCGCCGATGAACTCGATGTACATCTCGTACGGGAGCCAGCCGCCGATGACAGGCAGCGTCCAGTCGGCCTTGAAGAGCTGCCCGTAAGCGTTGATGATCGTGGGCGGCAGCGTCAGGAAGCCGATGGCCACGAACCAGTGGGCGACGCCGACGACGCCCCACCGGTTCATCCTGGTGTGGCCCAGGAACTCCTTGACGAGGGTGGCGGTGCGCTGCTTCGGGCTGTCGGTGCGTGAGCCCGCGGGGATCGGCTGGCCGAGCTTCACGAACCGGTAGATCTGCGCGACAGCGCGAGCGATGAGCGCAATGCCGACCGCGGTGAGCACCAGCGTGACGACGATCGCGGCGAGTTGCATGTCGGCTCCTCGAACCTGCGGGGCAGCTTGCTCTGACGAATCCTGTGGGGCGGTCCGGCGAGGCTCGCCCGGTCTTACTAAGCGGTAACTTATCCAGTCCGTTCGAGATTACCCACTCCGCGCCGCCCGCTGTAGCGGATGAGGCGGTGATTTGCGTCGCTGAGGCCACCCTCAGTGACGATCCCATGGCGACCCGGGTCCGCAGGACAGCAGGGGGTCGCGACACCCCGCGGTGCCCCCGCGTCGCAACCCGTACCGCTCCGACCTGCGCTGATGACACCGTGCGCATAAACAGAGCATAAGAGTTGAGTCGCCCCCACTCAGCTCTGTTGACGGGTTTGGCTCCGTGGTGCACTCTTGAGTCAGCTTCACTCAAGACATCAGCGGGAGGAACACGAAATGGCACGTGCGGTCGGCATCGACCTGGGTACGACGAACTCCGTCGTCAGTGTTCTCGAAGGCGGTGAGCCCACCGTCATCACCAACGCCGAGGGCGCCAGGACCACGCCGTCCGTCGTCGCCTTCGCGAAGAACGGTGAGGTCCTGGTCGGCGAGGTCGCCAAGCGCCAGGCTGTCACCAACGTCGACAGGACGGTCCGGTCGGTCAAGCGCCACATGGGCACCGACTGGAAGATCAACCTGGACGGCAAGGACTTCAACCCGCAGCAGATGAGCGCCTTCATCCTGCAAAAGCTCAAGCGGGACGCGGAGGCGTACCTCGGCGAGAAGGTCGAGGACGCGGTCGTCACCGTACCGGCGTACTTCAACGACGCCGAGCGCCAGGCCACCAAGGAGGCCGGTGAGATCGCGGGCCTCAACGTCCTGCGCATCGTCAACGAGCCCACCGCCGCCGCTCTCGCCTACGGGCTGGAGAAGGAGGACCAGACCATCCTGGTCTTCGACCTCGGTGGCGGCACCTTCGACGTCTCGCTGCTGGAGATCGGCGACGGCGTCGTCGAGGTCAAGGCCACCAACGGTGACAACCACCTCGGTGGTGACGACTGGGACCAGCGCGTCGTCGACTACCTGGTCAAGCAGTTCCAGTCCGGCCACGGCGTGGACCTGGGCAAGGACAAGATGGCTCTCCAGCGTCTCCGCGAGGCCGCGGAGAAGGCGAAGATCGAGCTGTCCTCGTCCACCGAGACCACGATCAACCTGCCCTACATCACGGCGTCCGCCGAGGGCCCGCTGCACCTGGACGAGAAGCTCAGCCGCGCCCAGTTCCAGCAGCTCACCCAGGACCTGCTGGAGCGCTGCAAGACGCCGTTCCACAACGTCATCAAGGACGCGGGCATCCAGCTCTCCGAGATCGACCACGTGGTCCTCGTCGGTGGTTCGACGCGTATGCCCGCCGTCGCCGAGCTGGTCAAGGACCTGACGGGCGGCAAGGACGCCAACAAGGGCGTGAACCCGGACGAGGTCGTCGCCATCGGCGCCAGCCTCCAGGCCGGTGTGCTCAAGGGCGAGGTCAAGGACGTCCTCCTGCTGGACGTCACCCCGCTGTCCCTCGGTATCGAGACCAAGGGCGGCATCATGACCAAGCTGATCGAGCGCAACACCACGATCCCGACGAAGCGCTCGGAGACCTTCACCACGGCCGAGGACAACCAGCCGTCGGTGCAGATCCAGGTCTTCCAGGGCGAGCGCGAGATCGCGGCCTACAACAAGAAGCTCGGCATGTTCGAGCTGACGGGCCTGCCGCCCGCGCCGCGCAACGTCCCGCAGATCGAGGTCACCTTCGACATCGACGCGAACGGCATCATGCACGTGTCGGCGAAGGACCTCGGCACCGGCAAGGAGCAGCGCATGACCGTCACCGGCGGTTCCGCGCTCCCCAAGGACGACATCGAGCGCATGATGCGCGACGCCGAGCAGTACGCCGACGAGGATGCCAAGCGCCGGGAGTCCGCCGAGACCCGCAACCAGGCCGAGCAGCTCGTCTACACGACCGAGAAGTTCCTCAAGGACAACGAGGACAAGGTCCAGGCCGACATCAAGACCGAGGTCGAGACGGCCGTCAGCGATCTCAAGGAGAAGCTGAAGGGCGAGGACACCGCGGCCATCCGCGAGGCCAGCGAGAAGGTCGCCGCCACCAGCCAGAAGCTGGGCCAGGCGATGTACGCCGACGCGCAGGCCGCGCAGGGCGGCGAAGAGGGTGCCCAGGCGGGTGCCGGTGCCGCGGGCGCGGGTGACGCCAAGGCCGACGGCGACGACGACGTCGTGGACGCCGAGATCGTGGACGACGAGCAGCAGCAGAAGCCCAAGGACGGTGCCGCGTGACGGAGGAGACCCCGGGCTTCGACAAGAAGCCCGACGTCCCCGCCGAAGCAGACGCCGCACAGCCCGAAGACGCTGCGGCGCAGGCCGCCGGTGCCGCCCCCTCCGAGGAGGCGGGCGGCCCGGCGGACCGGGCCGGGGACGTTCACGAGAACGACCAGGACATCCAGGACATGCAGGGACCGGACCTCCAGGACGCCTCGCTCGTGGCTCAGCTCGACCAGACCCGCACCGCGCTCAACGAGCGCACGCAGGATCTCCAGCGGCTCCAGGCGGAGTTCCAGAACTACCGCCGCCGGGTCGACCGCGACCGCGCCGCCGTCAAGGAGGTCGCCGTCGCGAACCTGCTGACGGAGCTCCTTCCCGTGCTCGACGACATCGGCCGGGCCCGGGACCACGGGGAGCTGGTCGGCGGCTTCAAGTCGGTGGCCGAATCGCTGGAGATGGTCGCGGCGAAGATGGGCCTGATGCAGTTCGGCAAGGAGGGCGAGCCCTTCGACCCGACGGTCCACGAGGCGCTCATGCACTCGTATTCGCCGGATGTCACAGAGACGACGTGCGTGCAGATCCTCCAGCCCGGGTACCGAATCGGCGAGCGGACCATCCGTCCGGCGCGGGTCGGCGTGGCCGAGCCGCAGCCCGGCGCCCAGCCGGGGGCACCGGCTTCGCCGAAGGACGGAGAGCCGGCGGACGAAGAGGAGAACGGTGGCCCGGACGAGGGCTGACCAGGCTGGCCACGGCGACAGCTGGACCGGTGAGTGGGAGGAGGGACGTCGGGGTTGAGTACCAAGGACTTCATCGAGAAGGACTACTACAAGGTCCTCGGCGTCCCCAAGGACGCCACCGAGGCCGAGATCAAGAAGGCGTACCGGAAGCTCGCCCGCGAGAACCATCCGGACGCCAACCGGGGCGACGCCAAGGCCGAGGAGCGGTTCAAGGACGCGTCGGAGGCGTATGACGTCCTCGGCGACCCCAAGCGCCGCAAGGAGTACGACGAGGCGCGCACCCTCTTCGGCAACGGCGGCTTCCGCCCCGGCGGCGCTGGCGGCCCGGGCGGCGGCAGCTTCAACTTCGACCTGAGCGACCTCTTCGGGGCCGGTCAGGCCGGAGGCGGTGCCGGTGGTCCGGGCGGCGCGGGCGGCTTCGGCGGCGGCCTGGGCGATGTCTTCGGCGGCCTCTTCAACCGGGGCGGCGGTGGCACGCGCACGCAGCCGCGCCGTGGCCAGGACATCGAGTCCGAGGTGACGCTCAGCTTCACCGAGGCGGTGGACGGGGCCACGGTCCCGCTGCGGATGTCCTCGTCGGCCGCGTGCAAGGCGTGTGCGGGTACGGGCGACAAGAACGGCAGCCCCCGCGTCTGCCCCACGTGCGTCGGCACGGGGCAGGTCTCGCGCGGCGGCGGTGGCGGCTTCTCGCTGACGGACCCGTGCGTGGACTGCAAGGGCCGGGGCCTGATCGCCCAGGACCCGTGCGACACGTGCAAGGGCTCGGGCCGGGCGACCAGCTCGCGCACCATGCAGGTCCGCATCCCCGCGGGCGTCTCCGACGGGCAGCGCATCAGGCTGCGCGGCAAGGGGGCCCCCGGTGAGCGCGGCGGGCCCAACGGCGATCTCTATGTGGTGGTCCACGTCGACAAGCACCCCGTCTTCGGGCGCAGGGGCGACAACCTGACCGTGACCGTGCCCGTCACCTTCCCGGAGGCGGCGCTCGGGGGCGAGATCAAGGTCCCCACGCTCGGCGGTCCCCCCGTCACCCTGAAGCTCCCGCCCGGTACCCCGAGCGGGCGCACGATGCGGGCCCGTGGCAAGGGAGCCGTGCGCAAGGACGGGACACGAGGGGATCTGCTGGTCACTATTGAGGTAGCCGTACCGAAGGATCTGAGCGAGAAGGCGAGAGACACCCTGGAGTCTTTCCGCGACGCGACAGCGGGGAAGGATCCGCGGGCGGCGTTGTTCAAGGCCGCGAAGGGAGAGTAGATGTGAACGGCCGAGGTGGACGCAGGAACAACCCTTACGAGCTGACGGACGAGTCGCCGGTCTACGTCATCTCGGTCGCCGCTCAGCTCTCCGGTCTGCATCCGCAGACCCTCCGCCAGTACGACCGCCTCGGCCTGGTCTCTCCCGACCGCACGGCCGGGCGCGGTCGTCGTTACTCCGCGCGCGACATCGAACTCCTCCGCCAGGTGCAGGAGCTGAGCCAGGACGAGGGCATCAACCTCGCGGGCATCAAGCGCATCATCGAGCTGGAGAACCAGGTGACCGCGCTCCAGGCGCGCGTCGCCGAACTCCAGCAGGCGGTGGAGGGCGCGGCGGCGGCGATGCAGCAGCGCGAGGCGCAGGTCCACGCGTCGTACCGCCGCGATCTGGTGCCGTACCAGGACGTCCACCAGTCCAGCGCGCTCGTGGTGTGGCGGCCGAAGAAGCGCCGGGACTGACGCACCGGGACTGAGGCGCCGGGACTGACGCGAGACGGGTTCGGCCGGTCCGGGGCCGTCGGGCAGACGCGGGGAACCACCACACAGCACCGGACATCGAGGGCCGGGGCCTGGCACACGCCGGGTCCCGGCCCTCGCGCGTGCGTCGCCTTAAGCACCTCTTAAGCGCCCCATAAGCATCCCGTCGCAGATGCGTGCCGTCACGTGAGAACCAGTAGCCCCAACCGCACGTAGTGCCCCATGAGTTCACCTGGCGCGCCGCCGTCCCCCCACTCCACAGGGCGGTGTCCGTGCCGGACAACCGCTGGTGAGGCTGTCCGACCGAAGGGGCGAGTGATGTTCAGATCTTTAACTCCGGGGTCTAGATGGACAGTTCACCTTCTTCAAGAGGTTGACATGGTCCGTACCTGCTGTGAACCTGACAACGTTTTCCGCCCCCCACGCTGAGGAGGAACAGGATGCTCCCCCCACGCAGGCTGACCAAGCGCAGGCTGATCGCATCCGCCACTGCCGCCGCGGCCATCGCCACCGGAATCATCGTGACCGGACAGGCCAACGGCCTGCCGACCAACATGCTTTCGAGCGACAAGGCCGACTCGGCGAACGCCGAGGCCGTGGCGGACACCATTCCGCTCACCCTCAAGAACAACTCGGGACGTGACGAGCCGGTCCACGTCTACGTCATCGGCACCGAACTCGCCTCGGGCACGCAGGGATACGCCGACGAGAGCGGCGCCTTCCACGCCTGGCCGGGCGGGGGCGCGCCGCCCATCCCGGCGCCCGACGCCTCCTTCGAGGGCCCGAAGAACGGCGAGACCAAGACCATCCAGTTGCCGAAGTTCTCCGGCCGGGTCTACTTCTCGTACGGTGACAAGCTGGAGTTCCAGCTCGCCGAGGGCGGCCTCGTGCAGCCCGCCGTGCAGAACGAGAGCGACCCGAACCACGACAAGCTCTTCAACTGGACCGAGTACACGCTCAACGACTCGGGTCTGTGGCTCAACTCCACCCAGGTGGACATGTTCTCCGCGCCGTACTCCGTGGGCCTGACCTCGGGCGACGGTTCCACCAAGGAGACCGGCAAGCTCAAGCCGGGCGGCTACAAGGCCGTCATCGACGGGCTCAAGGAGCAGGGCGGCGGCTGGGAGAACCTGGTCCAGACCCGCGAGGACGGCACCCCACTGCGCGTCCTGGCTCCCGGTCACGCCACCGGCAACGGCTCCCTGCCGGGCGATGTGCTGGACGACTACATCAACCGCGTCTGGGAGAAGTACCAGAACGAGGAACTCACCGTCACGCCGTTCAAGGAGGAGCCGGACACCAAGTTCACCGGCAAGGTCAACGGCGACAAGATGGACTTCACCGACGGCTCCGGCCAGGTCGTAACCTCCTTCGAGAAGCCCGACTCCGACTCGGTCTTCGGCTGCTACAAGAAGCTGGACGCGCCCAACGACAAGGTCCGGGGCCCGATCTCCCGCACCCTGTGCGCCGCGCTCAACCGCGGCACGCTGCTGACCAACAACCAGCAGCCCGACGCGGACAACTCCGGCTTCTACCAGGACAAGGTGACCAACCACTACGCCCGCCTGGTGCACGGCCAGATGGAGGACGGCAAGGCGTACGCCTTCGCCTTTGACGACGTCGGGGCGCAGGAGTCGCTGGTGCACGACGGGGCCCCGAAGGACGCGACGATCTCGCTGGAGCCCTTCGAGTAAGCCTCCGCGGGACCCGCGCGCAGCGGAAGCGGTGTGCGGAAACGGTGTGCGGGAGGGCCGTCGCCTCAGCAGGAGGCGGCGGCCCTCTCGTGTGCGCCCGCCCCGGCCTCCGGCCTCCCTGTACGCCGGGGGCGCGTCAAGCGTGACCCGCGCACCGCACCGGAATACCGCGCGCGTGACCCGACCAGGTGAACGTGAGTGGGCGTTCGGTGCCCCCGGCCAGGAGCGTGGGGGAATGATCTCGATACGTGCGGCCGTAGCCGCCCTCGTGACCACCGCCACCGCCTTCGCCGTCATGGGCGCCTCGGCGCCCACCGTCGCACCCCTGCCCGACTCCCCGGGCGACAGGTGGCCAGGCGGCACCTCCAAGACCGTCGGGAAGCTCGTCTCCCAGCTTCCCGGGGGCCAGGGCGAGGTGTGCTCGGCCGCCATCGTCGACTCCCCCAACGGCAGCGTTCTCGCCACCGCCGCGCACTGCGTGCGCAGCCCGGAGCAGAAGAGCGAACCCCAGGCCATGTACTTCCTCCCCGGCTACGACCGGGCGGGCGGCGCGGAGGCCGTGGTCAAGAAGGGGTGGAAGATCGAGTCCTGGCACACCGCACCCCAGTGGGACGTCAACAAGCAGGTCGAGCAGGTGCTGCCGCACGACTGGGCCTTCCTCAAGGTCGCCAAGCGGAACGGGAGGACCATCCAGGAGACGCAGGGCGCGGGCAACACGCTCCAGTTCGAGCCCGTGGGGGGCGGCAGGACGGCGACGCTCGGCTATCCCGTCGCGCCGCCGTACGACGGGGAGACCCTGCACTACTGCTCGGGCAACGCCCACCTCTACAAGAGGGGCGAGATCGCCGACGCCAACGTCGGCGCCCTCGCGCTCAAGCCCTGCAAGCTCACCCAAGGGGTGAGCGGCGGCCCCTGGCTGCGGAACTACGACTCGGCGAAGCAGGCGGGCACGCTGGTGGCCGTCACCTCGGTCGGCGACCAGGACGAGCTGCTGGGGCGGCCGTATCCGGCGTCGGCGCGGTCGCTCTTCGCGCGGGTCGGCGGCGGCTGACGGGCCGAGAGGCTCACGGGCTGGTTCAGGAAGCTGTCCCGCGGCGCGGGCGGCCCGGTGCTACGGGCTGTCCGCGCCGTCGCGTGCCCGGGACACGCGACGGCGCGCGTCCCGGACACGGCCCTCTCACGGCGTGCGGGACATCGTCCTGTCCACCGCGATCTCGATGAGGACGCGGTCGGGGTTGGGCCGGGGCGCGCGCCCGTACCGCTCCGCGTAGCGCCGCTCCGCTTCCGCGACGAGGTCCGCTTCCGTACGGACCCGGGCGCGGCCCTCCAGGGTGGCCCAGTGCCGCCCCTCGACCTGGCACAGGGCCACCCGCATGCCCTCGGCGCCCGCCGCCTCGACATTGCGGACCTTGCGGCTGCCCCGGCTCGCGATGACACGCGCGGTCCTGGTTCCGGGTTCGTACGTCACGCTGACGGGCACCACGTGCGGGGTGCCGTCCGGGCGGGCGGTGGTGAGGGTGGCGTAGCCGCGCTCGCGCCAGAAGGCCAGGAACCCCGGCTCGTCGCTGACGCGGGAACGCGGGCGGGGCGCGGGGCTCGTGCCGCCGTCTGTCGGGTTCGTGCTCGTCATGGGAACGAATCTAGCCGGAGGATAGTTGAGTGGAATAGACTCAACTTGCTGGATGCTGAACCTAGCAGAGGGATCCGACACAGGAGGAGCGCAGGACAGTGGACGCCGAGCTCACCAACAAGAGCCGGGACGCGATCAGCGCGGCCAACAGCCGCGCCGTGACCGATGGGCACCCCGACATCACCCCGGCCCATCTGCTGCTCGCCCTGCTGGAGGGCGAGGACAACGAGAACATCCAGGACCTGATCGCCGCCGCCGACGCCGACCAGGCGGCGCTCCGCTCGGGCGCCGAGCGCCTGCTCGCCGCCGTCCCCAGCGTCCAGGGCTCCACCGTCGCCAAGCCGGAGCCAGACCGCGATCTGCTCTCCGTCATCGCGGACGCCACGCAGCGCGCCAAGGAGCTGGGCGACGCCTACATCTCCACCGAGCACCTGCTCATCGGCATCGCCGCGAAGGGCGGCCCCGCCGGCAAGCTGCTCAAGGAGCAGGGCGCCACGGACAAGAAGCTGCTGTCGGCCTTCCAGGAGAGCCGGGGCGCCCAGCGCGTGACGAACCCGGACCCCGAGGGCACCTACAAGGCGCTGGAGAAGTTCGGCACGGACCTCACCGCCTCGGCCCGCGAGGGCAGGCTCGATCCCGTCATCGGCCGTGACCAGGAGATCCGCCGCGTCGTCCAGGTGCTCTCGCGGCGCACGAAGAACAACCCCGTCCTCATCGGCGAGCCGGGCGTCGGCAAGACCGCCGTCGTCGAGGGCCTGGCGCAGCGCATCGTGAAGGGCGACGTACCGGAGTCGCTGCGCGACAAGCGGCTGGTCGCGCTGGATCTGGGCGCCATGGTCGCGGGCGCGAAGTACCGCGGCGAGTTCGAGGAGCGGCTGAAGACCGTCCTCTCCGAGATCAAGCAGAGCGACGGCCAGGTCATCACCTTCATCGACGAGCTGCACACCGTCGTCGGCGCGGGCGCCGGCGGCGATTCCGCCATGGACGCGGGCAACATGCTCAAGCCGATGCTGGCGCGCGGCGAGCTGCGCATGGTCGGCGCCACCACGCTGGACGAGTACCGCGAGCGGATCGAGAAGGACGCCGCGCTGGAGCGCCGCTTCCAGCAGGTGCTGGTGGCCGAGCCCACCGTCGAGGACTCGATCGCGATCCTGCGCGGGCTCAAGAGCCGCTACGAGGCACACCACAAGGTCCAGATCTCCGACGGCGCCCTGGTGGCCGCCGCCGCGCTCTCGGACCGGTACATCACCTCGCGCTTCCTCCCTGACAAGGCCATCGACCTCGTGGACGAGGCCGCCTCGCGGCTGCGCATGGAGATCGACTCCTCACCGGTCGAGATCGACGAGCTCCAGCGCGCCGTGGACCGGCTCAAGATGGAGGAGCTGGCGCTGGCCAACGAGACGGACCCCGGCTCCGTCGAGCGGCTGGAGCGGCTGCGCCGCGAGCTGGCCGACCGCGAGGAGGAGCTGCGCGGCCTCACCGCGCGCTGGGAGAAGGAGAAGCAGGGCCTCAACCGCGTCGGCGAGCTGAAGGAGAAGCTGGACGAGCTGCGCGGCCAGGCCGAGCGCGCCCAGCGGGACGGCGATTTCGCCGCCGCCTCCCAGTTGCTGTACGGGGAGATCCCCACCCTGGAGCGCGAGCTGGAGGCGGCCTCGGCCGCCGAGGAGGAGGCGTCCAAGGAGCCGCGTGACGCCAAGGACACCATGGTCAAGGAGGAGGTCGGCGCCGATGACATCGCCGATGTGGTCGCCTCCTGGACCGGCATCCCGGCCGGGCGGCTCCTGGAGGGCGAGACCCAGAAGCTGCTGCGCATGGAGGACGAGCTGGGCAAGCGGCTGATCGGCCAGTCCGAGGCCGTGCGCGCGGTGTCCGACGCCGTGCGCCGCACCCGCGCGGGCATCGCCGATCCCGACCGCCCCACAGGGTCCTTCCTCTTCCTCGGCCCGACGGGCGTCGGCAAGACCGAGCTGGCCAAGGCACTCGCTGACTTCCTCTTCGACGACGAGCGGGCGATGGTCCGCATCGACATGAGCGAGTACGGCGAGAAGCACTCGGTCGCCCGCCTCGTCGGCGCTCCTCCCGGCTACGTCGGCTATGAGGAGGGCGGCCAGCTCACGGAGGCGGTGCGGCGGCGCCCGTACAGCGTGGTGCTGCTGGACGAGGTGGAGAAGGCACACCACGAGGTCTTCGACGTGCTGCTCCAGGTCCTGGACGACGGCCGTCTCACCGACGGGCAGGGCCGGACGGTGGACTTCCGCAACACCATCCTCGTGCTCACCTCCAACCTCGGCAGCCAGCATCTGATGGACCCCCTGGAGAAGGAGGAGGAGAAGAAGGAGAACGTCCTCGCCACGGTCCGCGCCTCCTTCCGGCCCGAGTTCCTGAACCGGCTCGACGATCTCGTCGTCTTCTCCGCGCTGAGCGGCACGGAGCTGCGCCGGATCGCCCAGCTCCAGATCGACGCCCTCCAGCGGCGCCTCGCCGACCGCCGCCTGACGCTGGACGTGACGCAGGCCGCGCTCGACTGGCTGGCCATCGAGGGCAACGACCCGGCCTACGGCGCACGCCCCCTGCGCCGTCTCGTCCAGACCGCGATCGGCGATCCGCTGGCCCGCGAGATCCTCTCGGGCGAGGTCCGCGACGGCGACACGGTCCGGGTGGACCAGGTCGAGGGCTGGGACGGCCTGATGGTCGGCGCCGCGACGAAGACGGACGCGGAAGCGGACGGGGGCCCGGGTACGGAAGCGGGCGCGAAGGGGGAGTGAAGCGGGCCTGGAGAGGCCCCGAAGGAGCACCGTTGGCCGGGTCTCGCCGTGCGGGCAGGGCACGGGCTTGCCATGACGGGCCCGGGATGGGGGAGGATGGCGGAATCCGTACGAAGGGAAAACCACGGTGAGCATCGACCCGTCCTCGATTCCGAATTTCGGGGGCCAGGAGCCAGACCCGCAGGAGTCCGCCCCGAGCGGCCCTGTCATCCCCGACCAGGACCTGGTGAAGCAGCTCCTGGAGCAGATGGAGCTGAAGTACGTCGTCGACGACGAGGGTGACCTCGCGGCGCCGTGGGAGGAATTCCGCACCTACTTCATGTTCCGGGGAGAGGAGGAGCAGCAGGTCTTCTCCGTGCGCACGTTCTACGACCGTCCGCACTCCATCGAGGACAAGCCGAAGCTGCTGGAGGCCATCGACGACTGGAACCGTCGCACCCTGTGGCCGAAGGTCTACAGCCACACGCACGACGACGGCACGGTCCGCCTCATCGGCGAGGCGCAGATGCTGATCGGCACCGGCGTCTCGCTGGAGCACTTCGTGTCCAGCGTGGTGAGCTGGGTGCGGGCCTCGATCGAGTTCGACAAGTGGCTCGTCGAGCAGTTCGGCCTGGAGAAGGACGCGGACTCTCCGCCGGAGGGGGAGTAGTCGCGCCACGCGATGGCCGGGACGAAGGCCATCGGGCGCCCCCGCCCGCCCTCGCCGCGATGGCTCTACGGCCATCGCGGCGAGGGCTTTCTCATGAGGCGGGGCGGGCCGGTGAGCGAATGGAAATCAGAACACGATCTGATTAGACTCTGATTATGTCTACCGTGCGTCTGGAAGCAGAAACGGAATCCGTCTCCTTCACCGACCTCTCCCGCAATCCCAAAGGTGTCGCGGCCAGAGCCGCGGCCCTGGGGCGTCTTCGCGTCACACATCGGGACGCGCCGGACATGGTGCTGACCACGGCTGAGCGCACGGAGCACGCCGAGGAGAACCTGACCACCGCCTCACGGCTTTTCCTCGCGCTGATGAAGCAGGACGACGGCGCCAAGTCGCTCCTTCTCGCACTGCCCGAGGTCTTCCCCTGGGTGCGGCACCTGGACGCGGAGGAGGTCCGCGCCTTCACCG
Organism: Streptomyces daliensis; assembly: GCF_054782395.1. NCBI lineage: Bacteria > Bacillati > Actinomycetota > Actinomycetes > Kitasatosporales > Streptomycetaceae > Streptomyces > Streptomyces daliensis. The sequence goes on from NZ_BAAGSO010000008.1 coordinate 79,216, forward strand.
TCGAGCTGCTCGAAGCGCTGTCGGACGCCGCCGAACTGGGGGCGGGAGAGGCCGTGCATCGCGCGATCATCTCCTGGCGCGCCACGGCTCGCATCAATGCCGATCCCGACCAGCTCAGGGGGGCGCTGCGTCCGCTCGATGGTGATGACCTCGGACAGGTCGAGGTGCGTGGGTGAGTCCGAAGAAGGGGGATCGGGTCAGCGTTCCGCCCCTCACCGGGTGGAACGTCGACTTCGGGACCACGGAGGCCGTGACGGGCTGGGAGGACCTGTGCCGCGCGGCATTGTCGAGCGCGCATCGCTGCCTGGACGCTCTGCGCGCCGACCCGCTGTGCCGGGCCAACTGGAGCCGCCAACACCGGCTTCGGGGAAGGCACGCGACCAAGGAGTGGAAGGGCTCTTGTCTGGAGCAGTGGGAGTACGAGGTCACCAGCGGTGGTCGGGTCCGGTACCTGGTCAGTGAGGAGACGGCCACAGTGATCCTCGTGTACGCCTCCCCACGCCACCCGAAAGACACGGAATGAATCCCGGTTTGTCCAGGGGGATCGGTTTTCATGCAGGCCCGGGGCTCAGGCCCTTGTGACCCCTTAGCGCGTATGCACGACGCCCGTCAGGGCGTCGTCAGTCCGGCGAGGCGGGCCGCCGCCTCCTCCAGGACGTCGGCGCGCTTGCAGAAGGCGAAGCGGACGAAGGGCGCGCCCTCGGACTGGTGGTCGTAGAAGACCTGCGTGGGGACGGCCACGACGCCGCAGCGTTCGGGCAGCGCGAGGCAGAAGTCGATGCCCGAACCGGCCCCGAGCGGCCGGATGTCGGTGGTGATGAAGTACGTGCCCGCTGGCCGGAAGACGGTGAACCCGGCGGCGGTGAGGCCCTTCGCCAGCAGGTCCCGCTTCGCGCGCAGATCGTCGCGCAGCCCCGTGAAGTAGCTGTCGGGCAGCCGCAGGGCCTCGGCCACCGCGTACTGGAAGGGCCCGGCCGACACGTAGGTGAGGTACTGCTTCGCGGAGCGGACGGCCGTGACCAGCTCGGGCGCCGCCGTCACCCAGCCCACCTTCCAGCCCGTGAAGGAGAAGGTCTTGCCCGCAGAGCCGATGGTGACGGTGCGCTCGCGCATGCCGGGGAACGAGGCGAGGGGGAGGTGCGCGCCCTCGAAGACGAGGTGTTCGTAGACCTCGTCGGTGACCGCCAACAGATCGCGCTCGACGCACAGTTCGGCGATCGCGGCCAGCTCGTCGCGGGTGAGGACGGTGCCGGTGGGGTTGTGCGGGGTGTTGAGCAGGATGAGGCGCGTGCGGTCGGTGACCGCGTCGCGCAGCTCGTCCAGGTCCAGCCGGTACGCACCGCCGCCGCCACCGCTGTCGGCGTCGGGCTCCGCTTCCGACTCCGCTTCCGACTCCGCTTCCGCCGCCCGGGGGCGCAGCGTGACCGGCACGCGGGTGCCGCCCGCCATGGCGATGGAGGCGGCGTACGAGTCGTAGTACGGCTCCAGCGCGATCACCTCGTCGCCCGGCTCGACGAGCGCCAGCAGCGCGGCGGCGATGGCCTCCGTCGCGCCCGCGGTGATCAGGACCTCGCGCTCCGGGTCGTAGGAGAGGCCGAGGTGCCCGTACCAGTGCGCCTGGTGCGCGGCGACCGCCTCGCGCAGCTCGGGGATGCCGGGACCGGGCGGGTACTGGTTGCCGCGCCCGTCGCGCAGTGCCCGTACGGCGGCCTCCCTGACCTCCTCGGGGCCGTCCGTGTCGGGGAAGCCCTGGCCGAGGTTGATGGCGCCGGTCCGTACGGCGAGGGCCGACATCTCGGCGAAGATCGTCGTGCCGAACTCGGACAGCCTGCGGTTGAGCAGCGGACGTCCTCGCCCGGGGGCGGGGTCTCGGCCGGGCCCGGGGGTTCCCTCAGCGGCAGCGGATGTCATGGCGTCATCCTCCGCGAAGCTCTGGTCTTCCTCAACTCGGCTTTTGACTCCCGCGCTCCGGGGCAGGAGCCCGTCCACGCGCCGACGGGGCGTGCCGGAGCGGGCCGCGCAACCCGCGGTACATCCGTACGACCGGCACCACGGCCGACAACACCTCGGTGCGGAAGAGGACTTGGGAACTCAGAACACTCGGAACACTCGGAAGACTCAGAACAGCCGGAACAAAGGGGGAACCGCACATGGGCAAGCTATTGATCATCGTTGTGCTGGTGGTGGTGCTGCTCGCGATCTTCGCCGCCATCGCCAAGGGGTCGAGCGCCGGAAACAGCAGGGGCCGCAGGTCGGGCGGTGCCGCGGCGGGCGGAGGCGGCGGCTGGTGGGCCGGTGACAGCGGCGGCAACAACGGCGGCTGCGGAGGCGGTTCGTCCTGCGGCAGCAGCTCCTCCTGCGGCGGTGGTGGCGGCGGTGGCGGTGGCTGCGGTGGCGGGGGCGGGGGCGGCGGCTCCTGAGACGTATGGTCTCTCCGTCCTCCCGTGGGGTGCTTTGGGGTTGAACAACTGACCTGTCCGGCCCCCGGGGGGATGGAAACCCGGCGAAGATGGGTAAAAACGCTGTAGGCGCCGCGCATTCCATGATTCGGTGAATCCGTATCCCGGACCCTGACGTGGGCACAGGCCGGCGAACGAATGTCCCCTGGTCCCTTGTCGAGGGGTGGGCCGGCCCACCCTCCACTGCGTGCTTGCGGAGCCGACCCATGCTCACCACTCTCCAGACCCCTTACACAGATACCCGCGCGGGCGACCTGGCCTGGGCGCTGGGGCGCGAGCCGCTCCCGGCCCTGGCCTCGCTCGACCTCGAACTCACCGGCGCACACGTCCAGTTGCGCCTGCTCGGAGCCTCCCACCAGGTGCTGCTCGACGAGGAGAACGGCACCTGCTCCGAGACCGTCGCCTGCATGCCGGGCAGCAGCACACCGCTGCCGCTCGGCGTCTCCAAGCGCTTCGGGGAGTGGGAGTACGAGTTCGCGGCGCGCGTCGAGACGCTCTCCACCGGCTCGTTCGCGGGACGCGCACAGGAGTTGCTCGCGCTCGTCGCCGACCACCCCAACGGCCTCGCCGGTACCTTCCCCGGCGCCCCGCACGCCTTCACGGCGCTGCTGGTGCAACGTCACGGCGGACAAGTGCACTGGCGCACCTGGCACTCGTACCCCCAGGAGGGGCGGCTGGTCTCCACCCGGACCCGGGTGGGGGCGCGCATGCGCGAAGGGGCGGCGGCAATGGCCTGAGCCGGCCTTGAGCACGCCCTGAGCCGGCCTTGGGTACGCCCTGAGTGCGCTCTGAGCGCGCCCCGAGTGCGCCCCGGGCACATCACCGAGCACGCATCGTTCGCGCGGCTCGCCACGGGTTTCGGCCTGCGAGAGCACCCTTGTGGGTGACCGGGTGTGCTAATTCCGTCACGTAGCGTTCACGACATGATCGACCGCCCCTTCAGCCACCCTGAGCACGCGAGGTTGCCCGTACCAGCGGGGCTCGGGCGCGGTCTCGTGCTCGGCTCAGTCTTCGTCTGCGCCGCCTGCGGGCTCGTCTACGAACTCGAACTCGTCGCACTGGCCTCCTATTTGGCGGGCGATTCGGTCACGCAGGCGTCCGTCGTGCTCTCGGTGATGGTCTTCGCGATGGGGGTCGGCTCGCTCGTCGCCAAGCGGCTGCGCTGCCGTGCCGCCGTCGGCTTCGGCGTCGTCGAGGCGCTGCTCGCGCTCGTGGGCGGCTGCTCCGCGATGGCGCTGTACGCGAGCTTCGCGTGGGCCGGTGAGGCACGGATCGCGCTGGTCGTCTTCTCGTTCGCGATCGGGCTGCTCATCGGCGCCGAGATGCCCCTGCTGATGACGCTCATCCAGCGCATCAGACAGCAGGACGCGGGCGGCGCCGTGGCCGATCTCTTCGCCGCCGACTACGTCGGCGCGCTCGTCGGCGGCCTCACCTTCCCCTTCCTCCTCCTGCCGTTCTTCGGCCAGTTGACCGGCGCGCTCCTGACGGGGGTGGTCAACGTGCTCGCGGGCGGCGTGGTGGTGCTCTGGCTCTTCCGGCACGATCTGAGCGCCCGCGCCCGCTGGGGCATGGGCGTCATGAGCGCGGCCGTCGTCCTCTTCCTCGCGGCCTGCATGTCCTTCACCGTCGCGTTCGAACGCGCCGCGCGCGACGCGGTGTACGGCGGGGACGTGCGCGTCGCACTCCGCAGCGACGTACAGGAACTGGTCCTCACCGGCAGCACGGAACCCGCGCCCCCGGGCCGCGAAGGCGAACACCTCGAACTGTTCCTCGACGGGCGGCTGCGCGTCTCCTCGGCCGACGAGTCCCGCTTCCACGAAGGCCTGGTACACCCCGCCATGGCGGACGGGCCCCGCGCCCGCGTCCTGATCCTCGGCGGCGGCGACGGGCTGGCGCTGCGCGAGGTGCTGCGGTACGCGGGGGTGCGCGAGGTGACCGTCGTCGAACTGGACCCGGAGGTCACCCGGCTCGGCCGCACGGACCCGGGACTGCGGCGGCTGAACGCGGACGCGCACCGCGATCCGCGCGTGAAGCTGGAGAGCGGCGACGCGTTCCAGTGGTTGCGCGCGCACGCCCGGAAGCCGGACGCACGGCCTTACGACGTGATCGTCTCCGATCTGCCCGATCCCGCGATCTCGCCCAGCACGAAGCTCTACTCCCAGGAGTTCTACGGCCTCGCCTCGCGCGCCCTGGCCCGGAACGGACGCCTCGCCGTCCACGCCGGAGCGCCCGGCGAGCGGCCCCGCGACTACTGGACCGTCGAGTCGACGATGCGCGCGGTCGGCCTGCGGACCTCGCCGTACGTGGTGGACGGCAGGCTCTCCGGCTTCACCTCCGGGCCGAACCGCTCGGTGCACGGTGGGGGCGGGTCCGGGGAGCGGGACGAGCAGCCGCGGGACTGGGGCTACGTGCTGGCCTCGCGGGGCGAGGGTGCCGACGGCGACGGCGACGGCGACGGCAGCGGCGACGGCGAGGGGGCGCTGCCCGTGCGTGCGCAGTCCGGGGCGGGTGTGGGTGCGGGTGCGGAGAGGGGGCGGGGCGCGGGGTCAGGGGCGCCCAGGTCCCGGTCACTGACCGCGAGCGATTTCCGCGAGGCGCGGGCCCGTGCCGAGCGCGGCCGGATCACGGGGCTTCCCCCGTCCTCGCTGATGCGTCCGCGCTACCTGGAGTGAGGCGAGCCGTGCGTGCCCGTCGCGCGGGAGACGGAACGGCGCGCGGCGGAAAGTGGATGACCGCTCACACGTACGGGGCGTGATGGGTAGGCTCCGCCCCATGGAGCATGAGGTGTACGTTCCGTTTTCCGTCGGTTCGGTCCGTGCGGCGCTCGCCGAGAGGGAGCGCGTGGCGGGCTGCGTACCGGGTCTGCAACTGGACGCGTCGGGGGCTTCCGGCGCTTCGGGTTCCGGTTCCGGCTCCGGTTCCGGTGGCGCTGCTCCCGCAGCCTCCGGCGCGGGTGGCGATGTGGTCGAGGGCAGGCTGCGCGTCCGCATCGGCGGCTCCAGCATCACGTACCGGGGCCGCCTGACCCTCGTGCCCACGGGCGACGGCTTCACGGCCGAGGGCACCGGGAGCGAGGCGCGCGGGGACGGCTCCGTCGCGCTGTCCCTGACCGTCGTGCCCCGCCCGTCAGAGGACGCCGAGGGCACCCGGCTGGTGTGCTCGGGCACGGTGACCGCGGGAGAGAGCGCGGGCCGCCTCGCGGAGTTCGAGGAGAAGACGGTGACCTCGGCCGGGCAGCGGCTGCTGGACCGTTTCGGGGCCGCGCTGGCCGAGAGCATCCGCGAGCGGGCGCCCGAGGGTTCGGGCTCCGGCGCGGAGGTGGCCGAGGCCGCGGGGGGCATCGGCGAGCCCGACGACAACGAGCGCGCCATTCCGGGCATCCCCGGGCCCGAGACGGGGGACGCGGAGGCGGCGTCCGGCGCTGAGGACGAGGCGTCGGACGAGGCGGGGGACGACGCGCACGAGGTACGGGGTGGTGAGCGTGCCAGCGTCTTCGAGACGGACGTGCCGCCGCCGTCGCTCGATCCGCTGGAGGACGACGAAGACGACGGGGACGACGGGGACGATCCGGCGACCGCGGAGGCGGCGCATGCGCGCCGCACGATGATCGGGCGCAGCGCGGAGGAGGTCGATCACGCGCCGCCGCGTGGGCGGTACGCGCCCGTGCCGGCGCCTGAGCCCGCTGCGGCTACGGCGACTCTGCGGTGGGCGGCGCCCGCCGCGGCGGTCGTGGTCGCGGGCGCGGTGGTCCTGGGCCGAGCCCTGCGCCGCCGCCGCTAACCCCTTCGCGGGGTGCGCAAGGAAACGCAGGGTTGCCCCTTCACGGGTTGTGCCCCTTCACGGGGTGCGACGTTGACCGCCTCACGGGGTGCGCCTCTCCTCGCAGGGTGCGCCTGCTGTGGGTGCCCCTTTGGGGGTTCGTTCGCGTGTGGCGGGCCGGTGGCACGGGTTGTGCCCACCCGTCCCGCCAGCGGGACGATTGCCCACAACTTTGGCGTGCCGTCGCCTGGCGGGGTGCCGTCATGTGGCTGGGCGCCGTGTTCGGGTGCGGGCCGGTGGCTACGGCGCGGCGTGTGGTGCGGTGCTTTGCGGCTGGCGCCGCGTGATTCTGGGTTGCGGCCGTGGTTGTGGGTGCGTGGGTGGTGGGTGTCCGGTGCCGGGGTGGGGTGTCTCCTCGGCGTGAAGGTCTCGTGTTCGGCTTTCGGCCGGTGACTTTCTCGACCTGCGGGGACACCCCACCCCGTCCCCGTCCCGCCGGTGACCCTCCTCGGCCCCGGGTCGGCCGGGGCCCCCTCGCGGGGTGCGACTGCGGCGCCTTGCCGTGTGGCGGCCCACCCCCAGCGCGGGACCTACGGTCCCCACTCCACGGGCCAACCGTCCCGCGCAACACCCCTTTGGCAGGGGTGCGTAGCCCGGTGCCCCCTGGGGGTTCGTTCGCGGGTGCGGGCCGGTGGGTGGGTTGTGCCCACCCGTTCCGCCATGCGGAACGCTTGCCCACAACGGTTGGAGCGGGCCGGAGGTTGGTCACCGGGTGGGAGGGGACGTGGTGGGGTGTCCCCGCAAGTGGTGGCGACGAGTATGTGCAGGCAGCCGAAAAGCCGACCCGC